>CAZWLZ010000188.1:0-7229 GCA_964634505.1 uncultured bacterium
TCTCACTCTAGGAACTTATTTATTAGTAGGGTTTTGGTATGCTCAACCCCTAGTAAGAAATAAGTTCCTAGAGATGCTTTTTGGACTAAAAGAGGAGGCGATATTTTCCTTTTAATGAGTGTTATTTCTATCTATCCTCTGGCTAAAACTTGGAATTATACCGATTTAGCTATGTGGGCTCAAAGTGCTAATATTGACCCCACTGTCATTACTTTAATTTGTTTAGGTTTAATTATTGGACCTTTAGCAAAATGTGCTCAAATTCCTTTGCAATTATGGTTAGATGAAGCTATGGAAGGTCCTTTACCTGCTTCTATTTTGCGTAATGCCATTGTAGTTTCTGTAGGTGCTTATGTATTAATTCAATTACAACCAGTATTAGAATTATCTCTCACCGCTTCCACTTCTGTAATCGTTATTGGTAGTATTACAGCCATTTTAGCTAGTTTAATTGCCATCGCCCAAGTTGATCTAAAACGTATCCTTTCTTATACCGTAAGTGCTTATATGGGTTTAGTTTTTATTGCTGTAGGTAGTCATCACCCGGAAACTGCTTTAAAATTAATTTTCATATATGCGATCGCCATGGCTTTGCTGTATATGAGTATAGGGGCAATTATTCTCAATAGCATTACCCAAGATGTAACTCAATTAGGCGGTTTATGGTCACGCCGTCCCTTATGTGGTATTGCTTTATTAGTAGGAATGATCGGTTTAACGGCAACTCCTCCTTTTGGTGGCTTTTGGATTTTAACTCAATTAGCTGATCAAGTTGACACTACTTTAATCGCTGTAATTACTATCACCAACGCTTTGACAGCTTTTAGTTTGACACGTTTATTCTGTTTAATTTTTACAGGTAAATCCAGCTCTATGACTTGGCGATCGCCAGAATTACTTTGGATGATGATCATACCAATGATGATTTTAATGGGATATGCCTTACACTTACCCCTTATTTTATATCAATTTAATTTAACTTCTGTTCATCTAAAATTAGCCATAATTTTAACCACGGCCACCATTTTAGGCATAGTTTCAGCAAGTTTAATTTATGGCAAAAAACCTTCAGACAAACCAGTCAGTATAATGCCTAAAGTAATTGAAAATTTATTTGCTAATGATCTTTATATACAACAAATATATAAAATAACAGTAGTAGGTTTAGTGAATCTCATGGCGAAAATAACTTATTGGGGCGATCGTTACATCATAGATGGAGCAGTCAATCTAGTAGGTTTTAGTACCTTATTCGGTGGTCAAGCACTCAAGTATAGCACATCAGGGCAATCTCAATTGTATCTTTTATCAATACTATTAGGACTTGTTTTTGTAGCAGTAATTTTTGGCTTAAGTTTAGATTCAATTAATTGAATCTAAAACCCCCTGGCACAGGCATCTTGCCTGTGAAATACCAAACCATCTTGGCTATGAAACACCAACTTATCTTATCAAATACTCAAAAATTTTGCTACTAAAATCACGATAAAATAACTTGAGTAAATAAAAATAAACAACTAATAATTAATAACTAACAACCAAGCATGAAAAAAAATAATTTTTCTCGTAGAAATGTATTACAATTGGGAGCTTTAAGCCTAGTATCAGCAGGATTTGCCACCACTATAACAAAAGTAAATGCAACAGAAATTATTGCTAAAAATGATCCTCTAAAAGCTAACTTAAATCCAGAAGAAGCCTTACAACTATTAATGCAAGGAAATGAACGTTTTATCAAAGGAAAACAAGAAAATCCTAACAATAGTTTAAGTCGTATTCAAGAAGTCGCAAAAGGACAAAATCCCTTTGCCGCCATCTTAGGTTGTGCCGATTCAAGAGTGCCATTAGAAATACTTTTTGATCGAGGTTTTGGTGATTTATTCGTAGTAAGAAATGCAGGTAATATTGCCACCCCAGAAGAAATAGGAAGTCTTGAATTTGGTAGTTTAGTATTAGGGGCAAAAGTTTTGTTAGTTTTAGGCCACGAAGCTTGTGGTGCAGTTAAAGCAACCATTAGTGCTTCCCCCGTACCCGGGAGTATTCAAGCAGTTTTAGATGGCATAAAACCAGCTTTAAATAACCTAACACCAGAACAAAAAACTGATGTAACAATGGTAATTAAAGCCAACGTAAAATTACAAATGGATACTCTTAAAAAGTCACCTATTTTAAGTCAATTAATAACAGAAAATAAACTAAAAATTGTAGGTGGTTACTATGATTTAGATACAGCAAAAGTAACCCTAATTTAACAGTTTAGATAAAAAAATAACAAGCTTCTTGCTTGTTATAAAACTTTGATTTTAAAGCAGATATTTAATGTCCTTAATTATCACCAAATAGAGTTTTTTATGCCTAAAAGTAACCCACAAATTACGGTAATTATTGAAAAAGATGAAGATGGTTATTATGCTTTTTGCCCTCAATTAGAAGGCTGTCAAAGTGAAGGAGATACATTAGAAGAAATTAAAGTAAATATACAAGAAGCAATTGACTTGTATTTATCTACGGTATCAGCCTTAGAAAAAAATACTTTATTAAGTCAAGAAATCCAAACTATGACAGTGGAGGTTCAAAATTGGCTAAACAATCAAAATTAACAGCAAAAGAAGCCGAAAAACTTTTATTTGATAATGGTTTTATTCTCTTAAGGATTCAAGGAAGTCATAAAATTTATGCTAATGAAACTCTGAGAGTTGTGGTGTCATCTCACAATAGTAAAATTCTTCATCCTAAAATAATTAAACGAGTAATTAAAGCGATTGAAGAAACTTAATTTTATTATTTTTAGAGATATTATCTACTTTTAATAACCGCCATAATTCTCTGAGAATACCGTATTACATTTAAAAATGTAATTAAATTAATCAAAAAATATTTATTTAGTTTTAAAAACTCAAACCCAAAACAATGCTCAATTTAACCTTAATATTACCCTTATTAGGAATAATAATAATTGGTATTTTTTCTAGCCAAATTAACGCTAATCAAACGAAAATAGTAGCCTTTACCACAAGTTTAATTACCTTAATTATTAGCTTATTAATAGCTATTAAATTTGATTATTCTAACATCCAATTACAATTAGAAACTTCTTTAAATTGGTTAACATTTTTAGGACTAAATTACAAAGTAGGAATCGATGGTTTATCTCTACCTTTAATTATCTTAAATTGTTTATTAGTAACCCTATCTATTTATAGCACTCCAACCCAAAAAGATGAGCAAGAAACTAAAAATAAACCTAAACTTTATTTTATTTTAATTTTAATTTTAGCAGCTTGTGTTAATGGGGCATTAATGTCTCAAAATCTGCTCTTATTTTTCCTTTTTTATGAAATAAAATTAGTCCCAATTTATCTTTTAATCTCAATTTGGGGAGGCAAAAAAGCCAACTATTCAGCTACAAAATATTTACTTTATACCGCATTTTCAGGCATTTTTGTTTTAACTGCATTTTTAGGTTTAGTTTTACTAAGTGATAGCACTAATTTTGACTATCAAAATATTCAAACCAATGTATTACCCATCGCCAAACAAACTATATTACTAATAACCTTAATAATCGGTTTTGCCATAAAAATTCCCCTATTTCCCTTACATACTTGGTTACCAGATGCCTATACTGAATCATCAACACCCGTCACCATGTTATTAAGCGGAATTGTCTCAAAATTAGGCACTTATGGCTTAATCCGTTTTGGTTTAGGATTATTCCCAGAAGTTTGGCAAAATATTGCCCCTTATCTCGCATTAGCAGCCATAATCAGTGCTATATATGCCTCTTTGATTGCCATATCTCAAACAGACATCAAAAAAATGATTTCTTATGCCTCGATCGCCCATATAAGTTTTGTAGTCTTAGCTACAGCCGCTGGAACTTCTTTAAGCATAACAGGAGCAATTTGTCAAATGTTTGCCCACGGTTTAATAGTAGCCTTACTATTTCACCTAGCTGGAATTATTGAAACAAAAACAAAAACTCGTGAAATTAATCAACTTCACGGCTTAATGAATCCCTATCGAGGCTTACCTTTTGTCGGTGGTTTAATGATTATGGCAGTAATGGCAAGTGCTGGAATACCGGGGATGGTAGGATTTATAGGCGAATTTCTTTCATTTCAAGGAAGTTTTAGCACATTTCCCATTTATACCCTTATTTGTTTGATTGCAACTGGTTTTACGGCTGTTTACTTCGTCATTCTTTTAAACAGAGTATTTTTTGGACGTTTAGATAATCAAACAGGTTATCTCGAAAAAGTTAATTTAACAGAAAGAATACCAGCTTTAGTATTAACAAGTCTGATTTTATTTCTAGGAATTAATCCCACGTGGTTAACCCTATTTTCTTATTAATTTTGCAGTAAATCCTTTAGCATTGATAACTTTTTGAAAAATTAAGCTTATTTCTATCAACATTAATTATTAGTTTAAACCAATGAATACAACAACAAAAATACCCCCATCAACTCACGAATTTGCAGACATTATCCATCGCTTAGAACAAGGAGGCTCAATGTTACCAGATACTCCTGAAAATTTAATGCAAATTATTGGCATTTATAAAGCCTATGCCGTACCTATGGATTTTTATTGGCGTGATTTACTATATATTGGTGAACGAGTTTTCCTCGATCCTTTACCCTTTTTTAAATACTTTATTTCCCAAGAATATTTAGATTTACCTAATCATTACGCTGGAGACACGGCTGATTTAAGAATATGGCGTGGCCAAGCTAACGCCCACCCTGAATTATTAGAATTTATGAGTAAGGGGGAAACACAAAAAATGCCCAAATTAGCTCATCATTTACTACATGATCGAATTAATATGGAATTTGCTGAAGCTTGTATGCGAGCCATGTTATGGCATGGTAGAGATATTGGTATTGGTGCTTTTGATGCTTATCTCGATAGCGATGAATATAAAGCTAATGCTGATGTAGCAATCAAAGCCTATTTTAAAGGAAATCCCATAATGCTAGGCTTATATAAAGCATTCCCTGATATGTTATTAGAACAAGTAAAACAAGCATCTTATTATGCTAATTTGGGTCTTTTTTGGGAAGTCATGGCACCTGTATTTTTTGAAATGTCTGACATTTATGATGAAGGCGGTTTTAAAGGTGTGCCTGATGCCATGAATTTTTTAGTTAATGGAATATTTGCGATCGCCGGAAGACCAATTTATCATCATGTTTATATTGGAGATAAATGTTACGAAATCATACCCAAATCAAAAGGATTTACTTGGTTATATGAAGCAGCCTTACCTTATGTAGAAGCGGTATTTTATCGAACGTCCCCTTTTAGAGGCACAAAATCTTACAATGCCCAAGCTAAACAAATTCCAGCCACACAAAAAGACTTTCATTATGGTATCTTATACGCTGATGTATTCCCAGTAGGCGGTGCAGGTATTCCTCCTACATTGTTAATGGATGATATGCTACACTTTTTACCCCCTTATTTAATTGATTATTATAAAAATCATTGTCGGGGTGAAGAAGATATGTTAATACAATTAGGGGTAACTTTTCAGCGATCAATGTATAATGTAACTTCCGCTGTAATCCAAGCCTTGCGTACTGCTTTACTTTACCCCTTAGATGATCCAAATCCCAAGCATTTAATGAAAAATCGTCAATTTTTTGAAATGCAAATGGACAGATTTAAACGACCAGAAGCACGATTAAGAGACATTCAAAACCAAGAATACCGTTAATAGTAGGGGCAATCCCCCCGTGGTTGCCCATATTATTTTCATAAAAAAATAAATAGTTAAGAATATCGTAAGTTGGGTTGAAGCATAAAACCCAACACTGTTAATAACTTGAAAATTTTACATTTATAAAAGGAGATTATTTAAAATGCCAGATATTGTAGAGATTGCTGTTAGTAACGATAATTTTAAAACATTAGTAGCGGCCGTTAGTGCTGCAAATCTCGTTAACGTATTAAAAAGTCCAGGCCCTTTTACCGTTTTTGCCCCTACTGATGCCGCTTTTGCTAAACTTCCCCCAGGTACGATTACAACTTTACTGCAAAATATTCCTCAATTAGCCCGAATTTTAACTTATCATGTAGTATCAGGTAAATTGATGAAATCCGATTTAGAAAAGGTAACTTCTGTAATTTCTGTGGAAGGTTCGTCAATTACCATTGATTGTAGTGATGGTTTTGAGGTAAAAAATGCCACTGTTGTTATGGGTGATATTGAAGCTGATAACGGCGTAATTCATGTCATTGATAATGTAATTTTAATGGGTTAAATCTTAGAAAGCATTAATTTTTAGATAATGTAGGGGCTTGATTTCTAAGCCTTTATATTGTATTATCATTGTTAATTTAAGGAATGATTACCTGAAAATTTTTACTATCGCTATCTTGTTCGTGTTAGGTTAACAAAAGAAAATGAAAATAGCAATAATTTCTGATTTACATGGTAATTTAAGTGCATTAGAAACAGTGTTTAATGACATTAATTCTAAAGATATTCAACAGATTATTTGTTTAGGCGATTTAGTAGAAGGAGGTGAATTTGATCAAGAAGTTGTTGATTTAATTCGAGCAAAAAATATACCTTGTGTACAAGGAAATCATGATAAATTTAATAATCTTTCTGAATTGAAAAAAGAAACTCAAGAATGGTTACAAAATTTACCTAAAGAAATTGTTATTGATAATCTTCATTTTACTCATATTTCCCCTCGTGATCAAAAAATACCAATCAAAAATAACATCGAGGTTAGAAATAATATCGATGCTTGGAATATTTTTGATGAATATCAATACAAAATTTGTTTTATTGGCCATCTTCATTATCCTGTTTTATATGGTGCTAAATGTAAATCTTATGGTGAATCCACTGCTTATGAATTTGATGAAGGAATTTTTGATTTAGATAAAGAAGATAGATTTATTGTCTGTTTTGGTGCAATTGCTTATCCTCGTGGCGGCGGTAAATATATTCGTTATGGTCTTTATGATAATGACAATAATTCTTTAGAATTTGTCAAATTAGAAGGCTATTTATTACCTTATGGTTTATGTAAAAACTAATTGTGGTACAGATTAAAAATCATAAATAAATCCAATAGAGTTGTTGTGAAATAAGAGATAATAAATAGAAACGCCTCAAGGATTAGGAGAAACAATGCTCAACATTGACAAGATATTAAAGCAAGATCGACTATTAAGAGCCACCACTGGACTTAATCGAAAAGCAT
>CAZWLZ010000189.1:0-7229 GCA_964634505.1 uncultured bacterium
ACGCTCCTGACTCTCTAAACTACCCAACCCCCTTAACAACAAACCATCTTTAATTAAAAATTCCTTAGTAGCCTTTAAACCACTATCATCAAAACCATAACTAGCATACTCTCCATCTATGGTAGGATCAAAAGTTACATTAAGTAAGGGTGAACCATAAACTAAATTACCAAAATCTGACAAGTTAATAAAGCTACTGCCAGCATAATTACGTTCATCTCCCAAAATCCGATCTAACTCCAAAGGATGCCCAATACTTTCGTGGATTTGTAACATCATCTGATCAGGAGCTAACACTAAATTAGTATTTATAGTAGGACATTGTTCAGCTTCTAACAACTGCAAAGCTTCCTCCCCTATACGCACACAACGATCAATACTAGCCTCTAAATCCAATATATCTAATCCAGTTTGATAACATCTAGCCAACATACCATTATCAGAACGACTTTGAATTATATTACCATCTTGAGCAGTAGCTGAATAATTAGTACTGACAAAAAAATAATTTTGTCTTATATTTGAACCATTACTGCTAACAAAAAATTGCTCAGTTTCAGTCATTTCAACCAAAGCAGAAGTTTTAACTATTTTGTCAGAAACCTTGAGAGATTCACAAATTTTTCTTAAAAAATCATTACAATCACCAGCTTTAAAATTACTTAACGCTTGATTTATAGGGGAACTATATTCCCCTATGGCCACCTTACGAATAGCATCAGGGGTAAACTTATAGACAGCATAATCAGAAGCCTGTTTTGCTTGTTGATAGGCAATTTCAGCTGCTTTCTGAATACTATATTGTTGAAGATTATTAGTAGCACAATAACCAATTTGCCCATTAATCATCACTTCTACCATAACCCCTTGAGTTAGATAATGGCTATTACATTGGGGTTTAGCATCCCTGAAATTGTGATAATTAGTTTTTTCCATTACATAACGTAATCCAATCCATTCGGCTGATAGATCAATATTTTCTAGGATTTTTTGTAGATTAAATTCCATTTTTCTCAAGTTAATTAATTATTTCACTCAATTATAACGATTTAGTTATTTTTTCTAAATTATAATTGTGCTACAGGTTTCCATCTTGTATTTTTTTTGTTTAAGATTAATTACAGACTGCATTATTTTAGCGATTACAAAAAGGTTTATGCCACAATGCTTGTCTAGCAGTCGTCAAGATGATTAGGACGTTAACAAGGGGGTTAAATCCCTTGCCGAATGGATTAAAATGTCCTAACTAACCTGCCCGTTGCTATAAGTATTTTATTACTTCTACATACCTGTCAATTTACTAATTTTTAATTAGGTATCTACCATATATTGACAAAAAAGAAATCAAATATTATTCTGAAAAAGAGGAATTACTCAATAAAAAAATCAGAAAAACTAAAGATTATGGCAAATTTCACCGTCAACAATACCAATGATTAAGGTACAGGTTAATTAAGACAAGCTATTATTGATAGTGTTTTGATTGATGGTGATTTAGATAATAATAATACTCCTGATATTACTGTTTCAGAAATAACTAATAGCAATACAAATCGAGTATTTTTAATTGATAATAATGCTAGTTAAGCCAATGTGGCGATCAACGGTTTAAAGATTACCAGAGGTGATGTTACTGAATTAGGTAATAGCTTTGCTCCTACATTTAGTAGAACAAACAAAAATTATGATACTAAAATAAAAGTCAATGTTATCATCTAATAGCATCCGTTTATGATAAAAAAATTTTAAGCATTATCGAAAAATAATTATGATAAAAGCACAAATATCACCTGTTGTATTAGTAATATTAGATGGTTGGGGTTATAGAGAAGAAAAAAAGGCAAATGCCATCGCCTTAGCCAGTCTTAAAGTTATGAATAGTTTATTAGAAACTTATCCCAACACTTTAATTAATGCTTCAGGTAAATCTGTTGGGCTTCCCCATGGCCAAATGGGTAACTCGGAAGTAGGACATTTAAATATAGGGGCTGGTAGAATTGTACCCCAAGAATTAGTTAGAATTAGTGATGCAGTAGAAGATAAATCTATTTTTACCAATGAAGCTTTAACACAAATATGTCAAAAAGTCAAGCAATGTAACAGTAAATTACATTTAATCGGTTTATGTTCAGAAGGAGGAGTACATTCTCATTTAGATCATTTAATTGGATTATTAGATTTAGCTCAACTACAAGAAATTTCAGAAGTTTGTATTCATCTTATTACCGATGGGCGAGACACTAATCCCAAAGATGGAATTAATGCTTTAGCAAAAATTCAAGCTCATATTGATCAAATAGGATTGGGGAAAATTGTCACCATCTCAGGACGTTATTATGCTATGGATCGAGATCGTCGTTGGGATCGAGTTAAACTTTGTTATGACATCATAACTCAAGATGGTGAAATTGATGGGCGATCGCCAGAACAAATTATTACAGATTCTTACGCCGAGAATATTACTGATGAATTTATTTTACCGATTCGAGTAGCCTCAGGAGCAATTAACGCCCAAGACGGAGTAATCTTCTTTAACTTTCGCCCAGATCGAGCTCGTGAATTGTGTTACGCCCTAACATCAGATAAATTTGATGGATTTGAACGAGAAAAAATTAACCCTCTTTATTTTGCCACTTTTACTCAATATGATCCCCAATTAAATGTTAAAGTAGCTTTCGAGCCTCAAGAATTGACCAACATCTTAGGAGAAGTTATCTCTAAGGCTGGTTTAACCCAATTTAGAACTGCCGAAACAGAAAAATACCCTCATGTGACCTATTTCTTTAATGGAGGCTTAGAAACACCATTTAAAGGAGAAGATCATCAATTAATTCAAAGTCCTATGGTTTCTACTTATGATAAAGCTCCTTCCATGTCAGCAGTAGAATTAACTCAAAAAACTTGTGAAGTAATCGAAAAAGGAACTTATGCTTTTATAGTAATTAACTATGCTAATCCTGATATGGTAGGACATACAGGTAATTTAAAAGCGGCTATTGAAGCAGTGGAAACCGTTGATCAATGCTTAGCCAAATTACTTAATAGTATCCAAAAAGTAGGGGGTACAACCTTAATAACTGCCGATCATGGAAATTCTGAATATATGAGCGATGAAAATGGTAACCCATGGACGGCACACACTACTAATCCCGTACCTTTTATTTTGATTGAAGGAGAAGGCAAAAAAGTTGTCGGTCATGGTGGTAATGTGAAATTAAGAGAAAATGGCAAATTAGCGGATATTGCCCCTACTATTTTAGAAATTATGCAATTATCTCAACCTAAAGAAATGACAGGCCAATCTTTACTAGAAAAGGCAGAATATGAAATTAAATCTAATCTTAATCCTATGATTATGTCTGTTTAAAAAGATAAAAACAACCCTCTTAAAAAAGGTTAGGGTGTTGGGGTGTTAGGGGGTTTTTTAATTCTTATCTTTTAAGTATTTTAAGTAATAATTGAAAATCTTAAAATAATCAAATTATGGCTATAAATTATCAAAAATAGTTCTTTATTCTCTATTTTAAAGTTTTCTGACTCGATTAAAAATTTTAGAATGAAATAGCCCTGCCTTAAAAAGGGAACAATAAGCAAAAAGAATGTCCAAATCAATTCTTTTTCCGCTATCTCCATAATTGATAATTTATTATCTATAATTGAAATATTATTATTTATACAGTGAAAAAAAATGCGTAAACAGACAATTCAATATACCTCATCATTAGATGCTTTAGTTGCTGTTACTAAGCGACTTAGTATATATGAAAATCAGCTAAAAATGAACTCTGAAGATTTTTTTTACCAATACAGTCATGGAATATTATCCGACGATGTATTATTTATAGAATGGGCAAATGATTATCGCCATTATCTTGCTTTACTTCAAGAATTAGAAGCAAAATTGAACTATGTCGCAGCCTAATATTTTATCTGATTACTTAAAGCAGATAGAAAAAGCAATTATTCAATGTCAAAATATTTATGTTGAGTGTTATGAGGAAGAAATTTTATCCCCTAAACGAGCTAATTTAAAAATCAGATTACGTTTTAATCAAACACATTTATTAGAAATAAACGAAGCTATAATGATCAACGAGAATCAATTAGAATTTCTTGATTATCGTTACCATTTTCAAGATAAACAAAATTGTTTAATTTTTCGTTACGATAGCACACCCCATTTTCCTAATCTTTCTACTTTTCCCCATCATAAACATTTGGCAGATAATGTTATTAGTTCTCAAAAACCTAAAATTACTCAAGTATTAAAAGAGGTAACTGAATTATTGAAGTAAATTGGCGATCGCCCTTTCTCTTAAATCTCAAAAAGTATAATGTAATTATGGCTCTACGATATTGCATAGCATAGTAAATAAGATAAATGTCATATAACAATTTTTGGGTTTCGTGCCTCACTCCAACCTACTAAAAAAAATCAAATTAACCTAATTTAATGAGATTCACTTATTTAAGTTAAAATAAACTTGATCTGTCTTCTCAAAATTATTATATTCCAAAAATAAAAAATAATGAAAATTGATACTTTAGTGGAAATTGTTTGGTCAATTTCAGCCTTATTATTAGTGATTTTAGTCTTATTACATTCCCCCAAAGGTGATGGTATTGGTGGTATTGGCGGCCAAGCTCAATTATTTACCAGTGCCAAAAGTGCAGAAGCTACTCTTAATAGAGTTACTTGGATTTTAAGTATTATTTTTATGGCCACAACCTTAGTATTAAGTGCCGGTTGGCTATCTAATTAAATGATTTATTAAAAATTCAGGTTTTTCACAGGTATTGTGCCTGTGATTTTTCTCATTTATGGCGATCGCCATTATCAATTAAATAAATTTAATTTATCCATAAAAATCTGCTAATCGAGTAAGATTTAAGCTGAAACATAAAAAATTATTAACAAGATTGAGATAATGATGAATATAACTAAAACAAAACAATTAATGAAAATAGTTATCGGTGCAGCTTGGATTGACGGCATCATACAACCAGCTGAGAGAGAATGCCTCAAAAAAATGGCCACAGAAAAAGGTGTTATGGAAGATAGAGAAATAAAATTTCTTTTATCCGAATTAAAACCAGTTACCGCTACAGAATGTTATCAATGGTTAAAAGAATATTTAGGAGAAAATCACGATGATCAAGACTATAATCAATTATTAGAGGCAGTAAGTGCTTTAATTTATAGTGATGGCGATGTAGATCTTCAAGAAGCGAAATTTCTGAAAAAATTACAAGATTTTGATCCTAATCTTCAATCTTCTCACCATCATTTTATTTTTGAACCTTTATTAAAAGCTATTCAGAAAATTTATAAAAAAGCCCTTAGCAATTAATTAAAATAATTATCAAAATAGCTTAATTTTAATTGTTCTTTATTTTAAATTTGATCTGTAACACTTGACAAAATAAATATATAATTCAGAATGGCACGTTTTCTTATCTTAAGTAATAGACGCACCATAATTATTAAATAATTTATATAGCAAAAAGATTATGACTATTGGCTATGTTGCCTTAGTGTTACACGCTCATTTACCTTTTGTTCGTCATCCTGAAAGCGATTATGTTTTAGAGGAAGAATGGTTATATGAAGCTATTACTGAAACTTATATCCCTTTATTGCACGTTTTTGAAGGCTTAAAACGGGATGGGATTGATTTTAAAATCACCATGAGTATGACTCCTCCTTTGGTGTCAATGTTACAAGATTCCTTACTTCAAGAAAGATATGAGGAACATTTAGCTAAGTTAGAAGAGTTAATTGAAAAAGAAATTGATCATAATAAACATAATGGTCATCTTAAATATTTGGCTGAATATTATCAACAAGAATTTAGCAATACTCGTTCAACTTGGGAACGTTGTAAAGGTGATCTCGTTACAGCTTTTAAGCATTTTCAGGATAGTAATAACTTAGAAATTATTACTTGTGGTGCTACTCATGGTTATTTGCCTTTGATGAAGATGTATCCTGAAGCGGTTTGGGCTCAAATTCAAGTGGCTTGTGAACACTATAATGATGTTTTTGGGCGATCGCCAAAAGGAATATGGATTCCTGAGTGTGCTTATTATGAAGGTTTAGAGCGAATGTTAGCGGATGCCGGTATCCGTTACTTTTTAACAGATGGCCATGGTGTTTTATATGCTCGGCCTCGGCCTCGTTTTGGCACTTATGCCCCTATTTTTACAGAGACGGGAGTAGCAGTTTTTGGGCGAGATCATGAATCTTCTCAACAGGTTTGGTCTTCAGAAGTAGGCTATCCGGGAGATCCTTGTTACCGTGAATTTTATAAAGATTTGGGTTGGGAAGCTGAGTATGAATACATTAAACCTTATATTATGCCCAATGGACAACGGAAAAATATTGGCATAAAATATCATAAAATTACCAGCCGTCAAGCTGGATTATCGGAAAAAGCTCTTTATGATCCTTATTGGGCGAGGGAAAAAGCAGCTGAACACGCAGCTAATTTCATGTATAATCGTGAGCAACAAGTACGCAATTTAGCTGGTATTATGCACCGTCCACCGTTAGTTGTGTCTCCTTATGATGCTGAATTATATGGTCATTGGTGGTATGAAGGTCCTTGGTTTATTGATTATCTTTTCCGTAAGTCATGGTATGATCAAAATGGTTTTGAGATGACTCATTTGGCTGAATATTTACAAAAAGAACCAAATCAACAGGTTTGTATTCCTTCTCAATCTAGTTGGGGTTATAAGGGTTTTCATGAATATTGGTTAAATAATACTAATGCTTGGATTTATCCTCATTTGCATAAAGCCGCCGAAAAAATGATTGATTTGGCTAAAAAAGAGCCTACTGATGATTTGGAATGGAGGGCTTTAAATCAAGCAGCTAGAGAATTATTATTGGCACAGTCTTCTGATTGGGCATTTATCATGCGTACGGGGACAATGGTACCTTATGCGGTAAGACGGACTAAAAGTCATGTGAATCGTTTTCATAAACTTTATGATGAAATTAAAGCAGGTACAATTGACTCTGGTTGGTTAGAAAAGATAGAGGAAATTGATAATATTTTCCCTAATATTAATTATCGTGTCTATCGCCCTTTAATTTGATTTGAGCTAGATTTTTTCTTTTCGGCGATCGCCTTTGATCAAGAATATAGTGCTAATTGTTATTATTAGGACGTTTATCCCCCCTAACCCCCCTTTTGAAGGGGGGAACAAGATAACATGGGTAG
>CAZWLZ010000190.1:0-7188 GCA_964634505.1 uncultured bacterium
CACCACCTCCGCCGTTAACCTCAATTCCTCAAAATATACCTTATCGAGGTACACAAACTTTTGTCGGGCGTTGGGATGAATTACAAGAAATTGCTACATCATTGGAAAATTCTAACCAAGTGGCAATTACTTCGGCTGTTAAATCTGTCACTGGTATGGGCGGTGTCGGTAAAACAGAGTTAGCTTTGCAATATGCTTTACGAAATCAAGCCAAATATCAAGGGGGTATTTGTTGGGTAAATGCCCGTAGTCAAGAGATTTCTTTGCAAATTATTTCTTTTTGTAATTCAATTAATATTAATCCTCCTGATTCTTGTGACACCATCGAGAAAAAGGTTAATTTTTGTTGGAGTCATTGGATTGAAGGGGAAGTTTTATTGATTTTTGATGATGTGCTGGATTATAGAGACATTCAGCCTTATTTACCGCCGAAAAATAGTAAATTTAAGATAATTGTCACCAGCCGCCACCGTTTAGGGCAGTTAGATCAACTGAAGTTAAAGGTATTACAGCCTGAAGAAGCATTAAAGTTATTAACCCAAATTATTCAACAAGTTATTAAAGATGATCATCGAGTTACGGCTGAATTAGAGAAGGCAAATCAACTTTGTAAATGGTTGGGTTATTTGCCTTTGGGTTTAGAATTGGTGGGGAGATATTTAACGGTTTATGATACTTGTAGTTTAGCTGAAGTTTTAGAATTACTGGAAGATGAACAGTTAGAAGCGGAAGCTTTAATCGATCCTGATGGCGATGAAGCAGATATGACGGCACAGTTAGGATTAGCATCGGCTTTTCAGTTGTCTTATAACCAGTTGTCGCCTCAAGCTCAAGAGTTGGGTTGTTATCTAAGTTTATTTAAGGCGGAGTTGTTAGATTGGCAGTGGGTAATTGATAGTAATTTGTTTGCTAATACAGAGTCAAAAAAAGACATCAGAGAGTTAGATAAGTTAAGGGATAAGGAATTACGCAAGTTTAGTCTTTTGGATATGGCGGAAGAAAAAAGGCAAGGTAAACCTCTATTTAATTATCATCCTCTTATCGCTCGTTATTTTGCCAGTAAGTTAAACGAAGAATTAGAATTAGCAAGGACACAGGAATTTAAACGAAATTTCTGTCAAATTATGGCAAATTTAGTTCCAGTCATCGAATATCTACCACCTAAAAAGGAACTTGAAGAATTTAGTATCTTTACCCCTCATCTCATCACCGTAGCTACAGAAATGCTTGATTATGCAGAAGATGGTGATTTATTTATGTGTTTTTTGCTTTTAGGATACTTTTACGAGGCACAAATCATTTATGAAGAAGCAGAAAAATGGTTTAAAGAAGGTTTAGCAATCTTTCAATTACGTTTAACGTTTAATAGGACAAAACTCTTATTAGGACAAAACTCTTATTTAGTAGCTCATTTTCTTAATAGCTTAGGACACCTTTATTATTCTCAAGGGAAATATGAACAAGCTGAACCTTTATTCATTCAAGCTTTAGATTTATTGGGAACAAAACAATCTTTTAATGTGGAATATATAGCATTATCTTTTCATAACTTAGGAGAACTTTATCGTCTTCAAGGGAAATACGAACAAGCCGAACCCTTCTTTCTTCAATCTTTAGCATTGAAAAGACAATTTTTAGGAAAACAACACCCTAGCGTAAATCGTTCTTTAAATAACTTAGCAGAACTTTACCGCCTCCAAGGAAAATATGAACAAGCTGAACCCTTATTCCTTGAATCTTTAGAATTGAGAAAACAAGAGTTTGGAGAACAACAACACCCTCTTCTAGCACAATCTCTCAACAATTTAGCCGTATGTTATAAATCTCAAGGAAAATATGAACAAGCCGAACCCCTATATATTCAATCTTTAGAAATGAGAAGAGAATTACTAGGAGAACAACATCCTGCTGTAGTTAATTCTTTAAATAATTTAGCAATTTTTTATTCTTCTCAAGAAAAATATGAACAGGCTGAACCTATTTTTTTACAAGCCTTAGAAATGTGTACTCAAGTATTAGGTGAAAATCACCCAAATACTTTACAGGTATATTATAATTTTGTTGGTTTTCTGCAAGAGGTGATTAAGGCAAATCGAGTTAAGGAATTAAGTGATCATCCTTATACGCAGTCATTACTTGATAAGATAAGTCAGGAGTGAAAATAAAGCAAATAAACAGTAAATTAAATAGGAATAATAGCTAATGAAAATTTACGAATTTAATAGTAAAATCTTACCCGGCGGTGAACTAGAATATCCCAATAATATAAAGGAAAAATTATTACCCAACCAAGAAGTAAAAGTAATTATTTTAGTCAAGGAAAATTCAGTAACCGAAAACAGCGAAGAGGAAAACTGGTCACGTTTAGCAGTAAAAACATTCTTTTCTGATTATAGCGAAGAAGATGAAATTTATAACCAAATTTAATTAATGAAAAATTATTCAGAGGGAGAAATTATTTTAGTCAGTTTCACTAAAAGTAAAACTCAAGAAACAAAACGTCATGAAAAATAATAAGGAAAATAAAAGTCAATTGTTTGTACTATGATTTTTATGATTGAGTGATTACTATGATTAGGTTTTATTTGTTGGTAAGGATGGGAATGAGGCGGATTAAATAAGACTTCAATTAATTAACAGCAAAAAGATTATAATTTTGATAATAATATTTTACTTTGGTGAAATAAAAAAATGACCACAACATTTGAACAAGTTTTAGATTTAGTGAGTGAGTTACCAGTAGATCAACAAAAATTGCTAATAGAAATTGTACAGCATAGAACTACTGAACAACGTCGTAATGAAATAGCTCAAGACTGCCGAAAAGCATTAGAAGAATTTAGACAGGGAAATCTTAAACCTTTAACAGCAGAGGAGGCAATTCTTGAATTAACAAATTATCTTCATGGTCCTAATATAGAACCTATTGGGTATCTTATCTGAAATTATTATCTAGTCTATATTATAGTAAATTATGAAAAATCAACTCTAACACTTATTTCATAAGGTTTCCAAAATAGATCTCAAATAGGTTCTATAGGATTGTTACCAAAATTATCAGTTATGCCTTCGGTAAACCATTGATTAACACCGAAGCCGATCGCCCGATGAGGATTTTGAATCAAATTAGCTAATTTTAAAGCCATTTTTCGCCCTATTTCTGTTTCAAAAACAGAGGATAACACTACATCTAATTGATATTGCATAACATATTGTACTAGGCGATCGCCATAACCAAAAATTAAAGGTTTAATCACAAAAACGCCCCGCCATCCTTTTTCATAGCAGAATATTAATTGTTTCAAATTTGCTACGGATTCATCTAAGGCAAGAGGAGTTACATAATTTTTAGCCAAATAAATCATTAAATCTAGTTGTGTTGGGGGCAATGGTTGTTCAATAAATTCAATTATGTTTAATTCTTCTGTCATTTTTAACCATTGAGTTAGAGTTTCATTATTTAATCCTCCGTTGGCATCTAATCTAAGTCGGCTTTTTGGTGGTAATAATGTTATTAATTCTTTCAATAATTCTCGTTCTTCTTGATAACAATTAATACCTATTTTCCATTTAAAAGTATGTTGATTAATGAGGTTATTATAATTTTTTTCTAAGTAATTAATAGCTTGTTTTCCTGTGGGTAATAAGTAACTATAATTAAAATTTTTATGCTCATTTATAGTATTAAATTGATCTTGATATTTAGGCTTATTTTGTATTAGTTTTAATTCATTAAATGCAGATTGAAATGCAAATTGACAACAGGGTAATTCATCAGAAATATTATTAATTAAATTAACTGTTATTGTCTGCTTAATTTGTTGACAAAAATTTAAAGCATCTAATAAAGATTCTGTCCCAAACCAAGAAATGGGAGCAATTTCACTCTTAACTTGATTACTATTATCATCTTCTAAACTAATAATAATTCCTTCTCTTTTTTCCCAAACACCATGATTAGTTACCAGAGGAATTTTAAAATTTTTCTCATAATAATAAAAACTAAATTTGTAATTACTATCCATTATTCTTTATCACCCATTACCCATTAATCCATTACCCATTACCCATTATTTTAAATGTCTATTTTTATGCCAAAGCCAAGCATGAGAAATAATCGTTTCTAAATCTGGATATTTGGGTTGCCAATTTAAAATTTTTTGAGCTTTTTCACTACTACCAACTAAAATGGGGGGATCACCTAAACGGCGATCGCCAATTATAATCTTAATCTCGATACCAGTAATTTTTTGTGCCGTCTCAATAACTTCTTTAACCGAAAAACCATTCCCATTACCTAAATTAAAAAAGTCACTTTTACCCCCATTTAAAAGATATTCTAACCCCAAAATATGAGCTGAACTTAAATCTTCTACATGAATATAATCTCTAATACAAGTGCCATCCTCTGTAGGGTAATCCGTGCCAAAAATAGTGATAGCATCCCTTTTACCCAAAGCTGTCAATAAAACCAACGGAATTAAATGGGTTTCAGGATTATGATCTTCCCCTAATTTTCCTGTCATATCAGCCCCAGCAGCATTAAAATAACGAAACGCAACAAAATTCAAATTATAAGCATTAGAAAAGTCTTTTAACATCATTTCCACCATTAATTTGCTAGTGCCATAAGGATTAATAGGGTGTTGAGGATGCTCTTCTGTTAAAGGAATTTTTTGAGGAGTGCCATAAGTGGCACAAGTAGAAGAAAAAACTATATTTTTAACCCCTGCTGACTGCATAGCCTCCAATAAATTTAAACTTGAAGCGACATTATTACGATAATATTTGGCTGGATTAGTAACAGATTCCCCCACATAAGTATAAGCGGCAAAATGAATTACAGCAGTAATATGGTACTCTTGAAAAATGGTATCAAGTAATTGGCGATCGCCTAAATCACCAATAATTAACTTAACATTTAAAACAGTTTGAACTAAATCTTGATGTCCATAAACAAGATTATCAAAAATAATGACATCATAACCGGCTTGTGTCAATAATTTTACTGTATGAGAGCCAATATACCCTCCTCCCCCTGTTACCAAAATAGTCATATTTTTAAAAAGAAAACTTATAAATTATAATGAATCAAAAATATAGAAATAAAATTCGTGAAATAATTATTTTATTGTCAATTATCTATTGTTAATTGTCAATTTTTAATTGTCGTTTTAAATTAAACCACTTATTTCTTAATTGCCAAAATTTACTGTTTTTCATTTCTGTAATTGTTGCTTGAGATTCTTCTAATTTCAAATTATTTTCAGTTAATTTTGTTTGAGTTTGTGCTAATTCTGTTTGAGTTTCAGTTAATTTTGTTTGAGTTTGTGCTAATTCTGTTTGAGTTTCAGTTAATTTTGTTTGAGTTTCAATTAATTTTAATTGAGTTTGGTTTAATAAATTTTCAGTTTCTTCTATTTTTATTTGATTATATTTAACTACATTTTTAAAATGTTCTAATTGTCCATTTTGATCTTTATTTACTAATTGAAAATACTCTAATTCTTTAGCAATAGAATACAACTTAATATCTTGATAAATTTTATCTAATTTATCACTACAAAACCTATTTAAACTAACAGATACATTATTTTAATTTCTTCAAATTCTCGATCAAATTGGTGAGATAAATTATTATTAGTATTTAGTAAATTTTGATATAAATTAAGATAATTATTAGCTTGATTTTCTAAGGAATAATTATCAACAATTAATTGACGACATTGATTTGACATTTGTTGACGTAATTCTTTATTCTCTATCAATTGAATAATTTTTTTTGCCATAACTTGTAAATTTTTTTCAGGTGCGGTAAATCCTGTCATACTATTTGTTACTAAATCTGGAATTCCCCCAATCTCAAAAGCAATAACTGGAGTGCCACAACTCATGGCTTCTATCATCGTATTAGGTAAATTATCCTCAAGGGAAGGCAATATAAACATATCCGCTGCCGAATAAATTAAACTAAGTGTTTCCTCAGAATCAATTACACCAAAAGAAAAAATAGACAAATTTAATTGATTTAAGTCTTCCATTGATTCACCAAAAGCACATATTTTTAAGGTATTATCATTAACTAATTGATTAAAATTGGTATTCTCTTGACAAATTTTAAACACTTCTATTAATTCGTCAAAACCTTTTCTTTTTTCTTTGCTACTAATCGCACCTATTAACAAAATAATGTTATCAGGTGATAATGTTAAATTGATTTTTGCTTCCGTTTTTGGTATTGGTTTAAAAATATTTGTATCTAAAGAAGAAGGGATTACTTTGATGGAATTTTTACCAAAAACTCTACTTTTTTTTGCACATTCTCCTAACCATTTACTAGGGGTTACTATGGTTAAATTAGGATGATTAAATATAGTTGCCTTCTCTTCTAAAATAGTTTGAGTTAATCCGTAAATATCATTCACTAATTGAGGGCAATTGAGGCAATCAGTCTGGTATTTATCGCACCTTGCACTATAATGACAACCGCCCGTAAAAGCTGCCATATCATGCAATGTCCAAATTACTGGTTTTCCTAATTCTAATAATTTTTTAATGGTAATATGGGATTGAAAATCATTTGCCACCCAATGTAAATTAATAATATCACTGTTTTTTAGTTGGGGTAATTCATCCAAATTAAAGCCTAAATAACCAAGAGAAAATAAAGTATTTGTTAAAGAAGTTCGATTGTAATATATATAGTGTTTTTCGATACAATAAGAGTAATTAAAATCTGTTTTATGATCAATACTTGAGCATTTAACCTCAAAAACAGTGTTATCTTGAGATGTTTTATATCGAGTTAACATTTGTGATTCTTGTCCAATCTTTAATAATCCTTGATGTAATCGATAGGCAGCTATGGCTGCACCTCCTTGAATATCGAAGGTATTAATATGAGTTATCTTCATTATATTTATAAATAAATAAATTAATAATTCTTAATTAGTAATTTATTTTAAAGTAAGGATTTAAAGGGCAACTTTACAAGTTTTTAAGAAATACTGCACATTTGGCAAGTCTTTAAAATGATCATCTGAGGTAATAAGTTGTACTTTTTTTTCTTGCACAGTGGTATAATGCTACGAGCTAACATTAGGAAAGTTTTTAAAGGCCGTATCGACACATTACCTTACGGTTTCAAATTCTTTTATCCTTTGCCTCATCCATGTTTTTAACACCGCC
>CAZWLZ010000191.1:0-7175 GCA_964634505.1 uncultured bacterium
TAGTTAGTCACAGGCAGGATGCTTATGTCACTTTTTATTAGTTAGACACAGGCAGGATGCCTGTGCCACAAGAGTTTATTGTAATTTTATTTTTTGATAAATTTTTGCCCTTGATTTAAAGCAGCCGCACCGATATTAAAAACAGCCCATCCACCTGCTGCAATAAGGGGAAGAAGAACAATCAATATCCTCCAGTCCATCTTTTTATCTCCATTTTCTCATTAGTCTTTGTCTTAATAATTATAACATTGATAAGTATTTTTTACGATTATTTACAATAATACTTATCATTTAATTGTCAAGTATTTTTTTATTTAAGAAATAGAGTAAACCATAAGATAGTTAGAACAATTTTATCCCCCCTAACCCCCCTTAAAAAAGGGGGAAAACCATAAACAATGCGTTTTTTGCGATATAACTTAATTTTTTAAAGAGTTGTTTTCCATAAGTTTGAATGTTGTTCGTAACGATTATCTCTAAAAATGTCATAATTAGGTTTAAAATCGTTATTGCCTAGTTTTTGAGCAAGTTTTAAGTGTTTTGCTGTTATTTTTTCTCCTAATTCTTTTGTTTTCCATAATATTTTTGTCGCTGAAGTATAAGACAATTCGTCTAACCAATCTAAGTTACGATAAGCATTAAATAATTCTTCTATACTGTCTTTAAATTGCAATAAAGGAGACATTGGTTTTTTTTCTGCTAAAAATTGGATTAAATTATAGGCATATTCTAAGTCACTACTAAGATGATTACAGTATGATTTACGATAGGCTAAAGTTCGATATAAAAATTGTTCGATTTCTTCAGGATTTTTATTTTGAAAGGCATATCTTACTCCGCCTAAAGTTCGATGTAAATACCATGCTCGAATATCTTCAATTTCTGCTAAAGGGCTTTGAGTAGTACGATCATCAGGGTAATTTAAAAATAATCCTAATACTCGATCGATCATTTTTGTTTTGATATGAGGTAATATTCTATTTTTAAATTCAGTATCTCCTGCACCTCGATAACTCATGTCATAATAGCCAAAACGATCATGAATATTCCGACGATATAACCCCCCTACTAACGAGAGATAACAAGTTTCTAAATATACTAATTTTTGATCATAGTTGCGGCGATCATATAACATTATATCATTTTGGCGATCGCCATTAGTATTCACATTAGCTACTAAACTATGACTAATTACCCAATCAATATCATGATGGTTATCTAACTCAATGCTTAAAACTTCCAAGCATTCGGGCAAAATTGTCTCATCTACCCCTAAGAAAGTGATATATGGCGATCGGGATAGTTTAATCCCCCTATTCCAAGCATTTTGGATAGTTTCACGCTGTTTTGAACGGGCATAAACAAAAGGAATATTAAAATTTGATACTATATTTTGAAATACACTATATTCTTGATCTGGTGAGCCACTATCAATTAAAATTACTTCCACTTCACCTTTTTGAATCATAGTTTGATAACTCAAAAGTTGTAAAAATAAAGGCAATTTGGGGGCAGCATTATAGAGAGAAACTATCACCGAAATTTTGTATTCAGATTTATCTCTTCTTTCATCAATAAATTCAAATTCTTGTACTTGATAATCAAGGTTATTTTGATAAAATTCTTGTAAAAGATTAAAACAATTTTCATCTTTTTTATTAATATCTTTAAACATAGCATTAGCCACTTTTGCCTCTAAAAGATAGCCTTTTTCCTCTAAAATATTGGTAACTGATGATAGTTCATTAAAACGATCGCCTCCTAAAGCCCTCATACTTCTTAACTGATAAGTAGCAGTAATTATATCGTTACCTCGCATTTTTTCAAGTCTAGCAATTTCTCGCCATATTCTTACTCTATCGATGCGAAAATTACTTTGAATTTTACCTTTAATTCCCTTTAATTCTGGTTCGATAGTTTCAGTTAAATTCCAAACTTGTTTTAACTTATTTGCTAAATAAATATCGCTAGATTCTCCTAACTTAAATACTTGTTGATATTGAGGATATAAAAAGAGAGTTTTAATCAATTGAGAATTGCGATTATCTTCTGCTAATTTAGTTACATTTTCTTTGGTTTTATTGTAAGTAAATTTGAGAGTTTTTTTAAGAGTTTTAGTTGCTAAATTTTTAAAAGAATTTTTATTTTCACTTCTCGATTGCCAATAATTTATTAATTGTAAATACCACTGATTTAACTCTAAATTTGTATCATTATCTGTAATTGATTTTGATTGATAAATAGTTTCTAAATTAGGATCATTTGTTTCAATATTAATATTAGATAAACTGGTGATTAATTTTTGTCTATAATCATCATAATTATTCAAAATATTGTTTAATTCAGGCAAACAACTATATATATTATTTACATCAATTTCTACCCATAATAATTCAGGGAAACTTTCCCTTAAAAATTGACAAACTCCTGCACCATTTCCGATTAAAGTAGGGCAACCAGAAAACAAAGATTCTAAAGCTAATAAATTTAAAGTATCATAACGAGAAGGTAAAAAAGTAATCGAATTTTGAGCGAATAAATTTTGTAATTCTTGTTTATTTTTAGCAGGAATAATATTAATTTCAGTTAATCTTTTATCAATCATAGATTGAAGAATATCTTGAGAAGAATTACCGAAATCATCATAACTATGAGTACCAATTATATTTGCTTCACTATAACTTTTAGGAGATAGCCACCAAACTAAATCGATAAAAATATCTACCCCTTTTCTTTTTTCAGTACGTCCAATAAAATTTAAAATAGGTTTTTTTTCTACTTTTTTATGAATAAGAGGTTTAGGTAAATCAATAAAATGTAAAGGATTAAAATAATGAGATTCTAAACTTACTAAATCTTGCCATTCTTGTAAATAACTTTTACTAATTCCATAACGAATATCAGCCGTTTTATATTGCATTTTTTCCTCCATATCAAGAGGAATATTTAACTCATCTTTGCCAAACCAATCTAAACGAAGTGTAGTAGAAATTTTGCCGTGCATTGAAAGGGCAATTTTATCAAATTTTACTTGATGATAAGTTAAAGCAGGACGCAAAAAAGTTGTATATTGTTCATAATCAGGAGCATCAATAATGTCAAATTTATAACCCGAAATAGACGCACTTATATTACTAGCAATTATAAATGATCGATAAGCCCAACGAGGAGGATTTATTTCAAAATAATTAATTAAGTCTTCTAATTTATAAACCTCTTTAAATGGGATTCCTTGAGCATTTTTAGGGCGTGGATTATCAACATTTTCTTCTTTTAATAAATAGTAAAAATTAAGATGTGGATTTTTATTTATTACTTGTTTATAAAAAGTTTGCCCTCCTCCTATTTTAGAAAATAAGTCAAAGTCGGCGATTAAAATTTTCATATCCTTTTTTTTTCATAATTTTTACTTTCAATCGCTTAAAATTTACCATTTTTATCAGTTAAAAACAAGAGTTTAATAAAAATTGTATTCTGAGAATTAAAACTTTATTTTACTCTAAATAAATGATTATTTTTTCTCTAATCCTATTAAAGCCTAATTTATTTCACCATAAGAGTATTAAAAATTGTCCAAGTATCAATTAATAATAAAAAAAGACTAAAAATAAATAATAAAAAATACATCCATGGTTGAGATAAAGGGCGAATATCTTTAGTATCTATATCAGTTTTTAGTTGAATAAATTGAAGCATTTTCTTAAATCCAGCTATTCTCATGGGCAATAAATAAGCCCGATTTTTGTCTTGGGTAATGAAATAATAAACGATGCCTCCTTGCCCTGTTGTACGCATTTTTAAATCACTTATTTCTAACCAAGATAAACTCCAGTTTCTTCGTAAAAAAAAGGAAACAAAAAAAGGATAACAAACTTTAATTTCTTGATCATTTAATACTACTTTTTCACTTAATACACTTAAAATTATAACTGCACCAACAAAGATTAAAAACCATAGTAATTCTACAGGAATATTTAAAGAAGTGACTTTAATTAAAAAAGGAAAAGGTATTGTTAAAGCTATATATAAAGTTAATAAAGTAATAGTAATAATTGGCGAAATTCGGAAAACTAAATTATTAGATTTTAACGCTATATTTTGAGACAAAATTAACTCCAGTTTGCTAAATATTTTTGATTATTTACTAATTAAATTTATACTGCCCATTAATAGAAGGAAGTACATATAAATCTTTTTGCTATCTTATCTCATCTAAAACTTAATCAAAATTTAATTTGATATTTTGACCTTCTTTGATATAGTCTTATCAACTCTGACT
Source organism: uncultured bacterium (assembly GCA_964634505.1). GTDB lineage: Bacteria > Cyanobacteriota > Cyanobacteriia > Cyanobacteriales > Cyanobacteriaceae > CAZWLZ01. Next base: position 4,280 of record CAZWLZ010000191.1, read on the forward strand.
ATATTTTTCAGATTTTTTAAATAGTTTTTATGACAAAATAACGTTAATTATAATATGACAGATTTAACTAATGACGAACTTAAAGTAATCGCAAAAGCACCCATGAATATTGGTTTAGCTGTTGCCATGGTTGATTTAGGTATTGTTTCGGCGGCGATCGAAATGGTTGCTATGTCTAAAGAATTGGTTGCTGCTGCTAAAAAATATCCTAATAATTCTATTCTTCAGTCTCTTTTTTCTGAAGAAGCTATTAAAAGTGGTACTTTTAAAATGGAAAAACCAGATATAAAACCTGAAGATGTGGTTTCAGGTGCGTTAATTGATAGTGCGATCGCCGATATTAATAGTGCCATAACACTTATCCAAACCAAAGGAAGTGAAACAGAATTGACTGAATATAAACAGTTTATTTATGGAGTAGCAGAGGCAGTAGCAAATGCCGCTGGTAGTGGTATATTTGGTAGTGGCACAAAAGTTACCGAAAAAGAGGCGATCGCCTTAGATAAAATTAAGGCGGCTTTAGCCATTTAATTGAGATTATTCTATCAATAATTCAAGATTAAAACTAGGTTTGTGCCTGAAACCTAGTTTTTATTAGTCTCTAAAATCAAGTTAATTTGACATACAAAAAATTTAATTATTTGTAAAAGAAGAATTTAAAATTTCTGGTTTAACTTTAGTCAAAAAAGCAATTAACATCACAGTTAAAACTCCTTCAATAACTGCTTGAATACCATAACCAATTAAAGAAAATAAGATAGCATTTTGTTCAGTTTTAATATCCATATCAGCAGAAATATTAGTAATAGTAATTACTACAAAGATTAAAGCAGAAATAAATAAACCCCCACCTCCTGCTAAAAAAGCAATGAAATTAACACCAAAAGGATTTTTAAAAAATTTTAGCTGATGTAATGACCAAATTTGACCAGCAATTAACGCAGGAATACCCATAATAACCGCATTAATTCCCAAAGTAGATAAACCACCATGTTGGAAAAAAATTGCTTGAAAAAATAAGCCAATTAAAATGGCAGGGAAAGCATAAAATCCTAAAATTACTCCCATTAAACCATTCAAAATAAAATGAATACTAAATGGAGGTATTGGTATATGAATTAAAGAAGATACAAAAAATGCCGCCGTCAATAAAGAAGCCTTCGGAATTTCTTCTTGAGGATTCGATTTTCTATTGATTTGAGACAGAGAAAACCAAGTAACTCCGCCCATCACAGCATAACCACTGATACAAATAGCAGGAGGTAAAATACCATCGGGAATGTGCATAAAAATTTATCCGTTTTTACGAGAGAAAAATAAAGCTGTACCTACAAAACCCCAAACCCCAGTGGCTGCTATTACTAACTTTTGCAAGGGGTTAGTTTCATTTGTTTGTAATTTAGTAAAATTTGATTGACTCATGACGCTGTTTTTGTTTTGTTGTGATTTTTCTTCATTATCTATTAATGATGATTCTTTAATGGGAATAGTAATTATTTGTCCATGACCTGCTACTCTCACTTTCACTGTCCAGTTACCCGTAATTTTTCTGTCTGGATTAAACAAAAATTGACCTTGCTCATCAGTCGAGCCTTTACCCCATATTTTAGAAGGATTATTGGGGGCATATATTACCACTTGAGCATTCATCATAGGTTGATCATTATCATATTTCGCAGTGACTTGCATGACTTCTATTTTTTGATATGTAATATTACTACTATGAGCTAGTATTCGGGGAGCATAACCTATTGATGTAACTATAATACTAAATGTGATCCAAGTCAATCTTTTTATCATGATTTTTTGATCGAATACTTTTTTTATGAGTTTAATAAATTACAATGTCCTTCTCCGACATGACCTAGGGATAAAATAGATTTTGCTAATTTTTCATAATCAGAAGGAGATAATTTTTTTTGAAGATTAGTTAAATAAGTTTTTAGTTGATTATTTTGGGCTATATCTGCTAGAGGTTGAAAGCCTAAAGCCTCTTTATTTAAAGCTTCTGTCATTGGTGTTTTTGCATCCCCAAAAATATGATCAAAATGAAACGTTATTTCTACTATTCCTTTTTTTTCTTGGGTGACTATACCTTTTCTTTCTTCTCCTACAAATTCACCACACATATAATCAAGAGATTTATCAACAGAAATCACAAAATTAATAGTCTGGTTATCTTTTGTAGCAATACCATCTATTAAAATAGTTTCTTTTTTTCCTTCCTCGGGTTGTATTTGCCAAGATAACGCATTATAAATCCCTTCTTTGGCTGGTTTCTCAATTACCAAAATAGGTTTAGCATTCTCATCACCTTCTGCCAAATCTATCGTAATAGGGGTTTCTACTAATTTAGTAGTTACTAGAGGAGATAATTTTGTTTCAACTTCCGTTGAAAAAGGTGGTTCAGTTTGATAGGCTGTTACATTAGCTAATGTTACCTTTACCTGATTAAATTTTATTTGCCAACCATCTTTACTGGTGAAACCTTGCCGAATAAAATCTTCCCCATTTGCTTCTAACTTTAGTGATGATTCATTGTTATTTTTTTTTATTTCTTCTATTTGGCTATTTTTTACTGAAAGATTTGAGTTACAACTTATAGTGAAGAATGCACAAATAAGGAGAATTGTCAAGTTAATTGACCACGTTTTTAATTGCATTATTACTAAATATTGTTAAGTTTTATTACTATTATTTAGTGTTGTTTATCTCCATTTATTTTGCAATACCCCCATAGGGGATATAAATTAGGTTTTAGGGTTTTAGGGTGTTGGGGTGTTGGGGTGTTGGGGAATGGGTAATAGGGGAAGAAAAATAAGAATCTGTGTATTTTGGAGTTTTAAAGTAATTTTATTTTAAGTAGATGGACAAAATAATTTGTATAGAAACAAGG
>CAZWLZ010000192.1:0-7168 GCA_964634505.1 uncultured bacterium
TGGCTAAGTTTTAACAACTTAATAATCAATAAAAACACTCTCTATTAATTTAGGGAGTGTTTTTTTTGTTTGTGTTAGGATGATCCATATTCTGATCTTAAGAAAATGGACGAATATATAGATAATGGTGTTAAGTTAGGAGGTTAATAAATCCAAACAAAAAAGACGTAGAAATTTATCGTCAAGGGCAGGAAAAAGAAGTTTTAATTTCTCCTTCTAATATTTTTGGAAAAAATATATTATCTGATTTTATTTTAGATTTAACTGAGATTTGGTAATTTTACACTCACACTATCAAATCACAGATTATAATAGGTCTTTTTGCTGCATGGTTTTTATTTCCCATTATTCAAATCTAAATCTGTATAGATGCGGAGGTAATTCCAATAATTACCGAAAACTGATTCAATATAACCTTTAGTTTCAGCAAAAGGTATATCTTCAACAAATTGATCAACATCACTCAGATTATATTTTTTTACCCACTTATCAACATTACCAGGCCCAGCATTATAACTAGCTACGGCTAACATGGAATTATTTTTGTAAGTTTCGTGAGTATGATCTAAATACCAAGTGCCTAAGTTAATACTATCATTTGGGTCGGTTAAGGAATAGTCTTTTAAGTTAATTTGAGGGGCGATAAATTTAGCAGTATCGGGCATGACTTGCATTAACCCGGTAGCACCGACAGGGGATTTAATTTTAGGTTCAAAACGGGATTCTTGTCTAATTAAACCTGTTACTAATAAGGGATTTAAGTTTCTTTCTTTTGACCATTTTAAAATTAAATCTTCATAGGGAAAAGGAAATAAAGTTTGCCAATATTCTTGACTTTTTCGTAAAATTTGCCATTCTTGTTGGGATTGAGGGTCTTTTTTTTCTTTTAAATTCCAAATTAAATTAATAGATTCTAAATTTTTTCCTTGAAGTTGTTTGAGTAAGCCTTCTGTGAATTTTTCGGACACTGTCAATTGATTTTTTGTTCCCATTTCGGCGTTAAATAGATCGATCGCCTCTTGATCTTCTCCTAATAAAAAAAGTTCTTTGAACATAGTTGAACCTCCGGGGGGAAGAGGACGAGTTTCTAATTTTTTAACAGAGGGATTCATGGAACGAACATTATTAAAATCTCCTACATCCCAACCTAATTGAACAGCCGATCGCCAAGCATAGTAAGATTGAGGAGAGTTTTTAATGACATATTTAAAAGCAGTTTGTGCTTGTGCAGTTTGCCCCAATTTTTGAGCCCATTTTCCTACCCAAAAAGCAGCTTTAGGGGTAACATCACTATTAGGATTATTGACCGTAATTTCTTGAGCTTTTTGCCAAGCAGATAACAAATCACCAGAGTCAGCAGCTTTTTTCGCTAATTGCCATCGATAAGTAGCTGCTTGATCAGAGTTAGAAAAATTAGTTAAAAGACTATTTTTTGTTTGTGTCGCTTCTACATTTTTACCCAATTTACTTAAAATTGCAGCTTTTTGTACTAAGGCTTGGGGTGCATCTTGGGGAAATTTATTAATGACAATTTGAAGATAAGCCAAGGCATCATTATCAGGGGATAAGGCTGCTAATCTTCTTAATCCTAAGCCCGTTTCTGAGGCAGTGGGAAATTTATTTTTAAGGTTTTGATAGGCAGTTTTTGCCTTGTCTTTTTGGTTAATCAATTCGTAACTTCTAGCGATACGATAAAGATTTTGAGGATTGGGGGGAGCTTTGGGATAACTTTGAGTTGCTTTTAAAAATAATTCTCTATCCCAATAATTATCGGCTATCATTTGCCAATTTTCTGCTGTTAATTGATTACTGTATTCTTTGATTAATTTATCTCTGACTTGATCACTTTGACTAGATTTATCATAAGTGCCTAAAAGTAACATTAAATCAAATTTTTCTGGATTTTCTTTTAATAATTCTCTTGCTATATCGTGGGTGCGAGGATGAGAAGGAAAAGAAGTAATAGCCGTTTGCCAATAAGTTTTATCGTATTTACCTAGTTTATATAAGGCTTCTGCTGTAACTAAGGATTCTGGATATTTTTCTAATAAATTTAACCATATTTTTTTAGCCTTATTTTCCTCATTCGTAAGTTCGTAAGCCCTACCTTTTTTTAATAAAATATAAGGGGCTAAAATAGGATATTGTTTGTCTAATCCTTTTAAATATTCTAAGGCTTCTCCCCCTTTGTATTCTCTTAATAATTGGGATGCTATTAAATAACGAGCCCTTGATTTATCTAAAGATTTTTCTGAACTTTTGGCGATCACCAATAACTGTTCTTGTTGTTTTTGTTCATCTAAAGTAACTAAAGGCAAAACTTGAGAAGGGGCATTTAAAAGATATTCTTGTTTGTCAGGGGTATTGTCATTAGAAAACCAATTTTCCCAAGTTTCGGCCAGTTTGGGAGTTAACCATGTAGCGCCAAGAATACTAGCTGTTAATAATACTAATGTAAAAATAGGAAAGACTAGATTATTTTTCTTTTTGGTGTTCATTGTTTAATACTCTTAGTTAATCTAGGCAAATTTTCTGATTTTAAAGATCATATTTTACTAGACTAAAATCTTTTTTATCATATCAAATTGTTTACAATTAAGCAGTTTTTTTTTCTTATTCCTAACTCATGTTACGCAAAAGTGAACAAATCAAAATAGCTATATCTGAAACGGTTGATTGTAGGTTGGGTTAAAGTATAAAAACCAAACCTAACCTTAACTATTTTAAAATTATACTATCACGAACCTAACCGACTAAAAAATTAACTAAAACTTTAATTAGAAGGAAGATTAAAAGAATCTTTATCAAAATTAAAAATATCTTTTTTCGGATCAAATTTATGTTCTTCCTTTTCGCTAACTCTTTCTACAGGAATTAAAAATAAGACTACCTTAAAAGGTTTTCCAATAGTTTTAAGTAAATATTGTTCTAATAATTGAACTTGTCGAGAAGTAATTTTTTTATCGGTGATCAAAATTATGGATACTATGGGAGGCTCATGTGTCCATTGAATATTAATTCTAATATTAGATGCACTTCGCCCTATAGTTTCAGTTTCTTTGATTAATTTTTCAGTAATTTGTGCTTCGATTCTTTGTTGAGTAATCAAACGAATAAAACTTGCACCTAAAGGAATTAGCAATAAACTTGTTAATAAAGTTGCCACTCCTAAAGCCCTATTTGCCCTAGTGTAACCTGAGACGATAAAAACTACCATACAAGCTAACGCAATGCCTAATAAGTTAGTTAAATATAGTAAAAAAGAGCCAAAAGCAAAAGCCCAATAACCCGTAGTTAAACATAATCCTACCACACATAAAGGCGGCATTAAAGCAACGGCGATCGCCGTACCAGCTAAAGCATCACTAATACCCGTCCTAATTTTACCAAAACCACTTAAACCTCCAGCTGTGATAGCAATGCCCAAATCGAGCAAATTAGGTTGAGTACGTGCCAACATTTCGGAAGTAAGTTCGGGAATAGTGATAATAAAACCTAAAAATCCTGCTAAAAATAAGGCTAAAATAGTCGCCCCTAAAATAGACAAAAAAGCACTGCGAAACAGCTTAAAATCGCCTTCACAAGCAGCATAAGCTAATGCTCGTAATGGTAACATTAAAGGTGCTACTAACATCGCCCCAATAATCACAGCCGCACTATTACTAATTAAGCCAAGAGTAGCAATTAAACAAGCAGAAACTGTACAAAGGATATAATCCGTATTCCAACTAGCTTCGTAGCATAAGGAATCATTTAAAACTCTTATTTTTTCAGGAGAAATCTGAGGAATTAGTTTATAAATTATTTTTTGAAACCAACGCTGTAAAACTTTAAATTTTCTTATTTTAAACATCTTCAATAAATTCGATAATTTTAAATTTTAAGTTAATTTTGTTTATTTAAATAATAGGGAAACAGCCAATATTTTGATCAATTTCGATCATTAATTCTTTAGTTTGAGTTAAGGCTACTACTATTTTTTGATAGTGAAAAATGTCATCAAAATTTAAGCTACGATTCGCTTTTTTTCTGTCTTTTAACCATTTGTCTAGTACTTGATAACCACCTATTTTAAATGCCCATATTTCTGGTTTTAGCCCACTAAAATAACGAGTTTGATTAATATATACTCTTTCTTCTTTGGGTTGATAAGTAACTTGACTAACTAAAGATTCTCCCTCACCACCATATTTAGTAATTAGTTTAGCTAATTCTGGTGATTCCATTAAATGGAGTTTAACTAATTTTTCTCCTATTTTTGCTAATTTATTAAATAATTCTTGATTACTGGTAAGAGGTAAACGAGGAAAATCCATTTTTAAGTATTCGGCGTAACGTTGTCTATAAGTTGGAGAATGAAAAACGGCATAAGTATAATAAAGTATGTTTTCAGGTGTAGGAATATAACCCAATTTTGCTTGAATTGTTGTTAAAAAGTCATCAAAAAAATTAGGCGTTTTTCTGTCTTCTAAATGATTTTGACCATTTTCTGTATTAGGATAAATATAAAGAGGAAAAATAGATTCGCTACCTTTATTATCTGATCTAATTATTCCATCTGAAATTATGTCTTGAGATACATAAAAATAAGTGATATTATTTTCAAGCATTTGTCTTCTAGCAATTAAACCTAAATTATTACCTAATAACATATTACGCATAACTTGAGTGCGACTACGAGTAACTACTTGAGAATCATAAACAATAAAACGCACATCAAAAGTACGATATAAAATTGGTAAAATTTTATCTTTACTTATTTGGTGTTGGCGACATAAATATTCAGCTTCTTCATAACTAAAAGCGATAGTTTCCTCATCTTTTCCTGTTACTATTCCCACTGAATTAATAGGCATAATATCCGTAATTTTCCAACCTTGATTATATTCAGAAAGTAAATCAGTATTATAGGGTTTAAATAGATAAAAAGGTGAATTAGGATTAATTTTTTCCCAATTAAAAGATTCTATATCTAATTCATTAAGGGCAGTTTCTTTGTCTTTTCTATTGCCCCATAAATCACCATGAAAAACTTCACAAGAATTAACATTATTAACTTGTTTAATGAAAATATTAATACTCACTCCTTGCTGAATATCAAACACATTTTTATCCACATTCCCATCAGGTGAAACTTCTTTTTTCTTAGCATTACCATGCAAATCTAAGACATAAATTTCATTAAAAGTTTGCATTAAATTTTGTCTCATGCCTCGAAAAGTTGGGTTATCTAAAAAACCATGATTCGTAATGAAAGCAAGAATACCAAAACCCGTCTGCTTAATACGCCATTGCCCAAATCTGATAAATTTAACGTAGTCATCTTGTAACCATTTGGGGTTACGCTCATTTAAAGGTAATTTATCCACAAAATAATAATCTTTAACTAAAGATTCTATCCATTTACTTTTATTCGCTGAATTGCCCGAATAAGGCGGATTTCCTAACACTATCATGATAGGATAATCTTTTTTTATGGCAGAAGCTTCATTGGCTTCGTTTGCTACAAATTGTCCAAATAAAATCTCGGATTTTTTCAAGGCTTCATCTAAGGCATTAGTTAAATAAATTCCTAATCTTTGTTTGGCTGAAAATTGATAACCTAATTGTTGTAATTGTAAGCCTAATTTTAAATGGGCGATGGCATAAGGTGCGATTAATAACTCAAAACCGAATAATCTTTGTAATAAATTGTCTTTAACGTAATTATTCCATTCTCCTGCTAAACCCATTGTTTCTAAATTAGTATAAATTTGATTAATCACTTCATATAAAAAAGTACCTGTACCTGTGGCCGGATCTAAAATTTGTACTCGTGATTTTTGAGTGTTTTTATCTTTACTATTATCAGCTAATCCGAGAGGTAAATTAAATTTATTTTTCAGAATTAAATCTATGGATTTAACCATAAAAGAAACTACGGGTTGAGGAGTATAATAAACTCCTCTACTCTTACGCATATCAGCATCATAAGCCGCTAAAAAAGTTTCATAAAAATGGACAACGGGGTCTTCTTTTCGAGTTTTTTTACCAAAATCTGCTAAAATACTGCTCATATCAACACTCGCTAATAATGAGACTAAATCATCCAATACCCAGCTAATATTATTAAGGGCATTAGTATTAAATACCGTGTCAAATAAACGTTTTAAAAATGGATTTGTTTCGGGGATATATAAGATAATAGTTTCTCTTTCAAAGTTAAAAGATTTAGGGGTTTGGGCATGACTAACTCTTGCTGAGAATAAACCATAAGAGATAGTTTGAGCGTACATATCCGCAAAATTTACGTTGTCTAAATCTGGTAATAAAACTTCTTGAAATCCTTGTTTTAGTTGTGCTAATTCACTGGTATTTGAGTCAGTTTCTAAAGCGGTAATTATGGTATAACGAATCGTTTTAGTTAAACGTGCTAATTGTTGTGCTAAATCATTGGGGTTATTAATTATTTCCCCTTGATAATTTAAAAAGTTATTGATTAATTGGTTAGTATTTTCAATTTCTTGAATCACTAATGTATCTTGATTTTTAGTAGCTAAGGTGGAAGTTAAGCGTAAGTTACCATTAACATACCAGTGAAATTCTAAATAATTAGTCAAAATAAAATTACCGCCAATATGAGATTCTAAATAACGTTGTAATTGTTCGGTTTTTTCAATTTTATTTAAGTCTAAACCGATGTCTTTTGCTTCTACATAGCCTAATAATAAATCTCTTTTTTTGACCGTAAAATCGGGAATACCAACTTTGTTTCCTTTTTCTTCTATGATTGCTTCGATTTGATTTTCTGTGCTATCTAAAATCGTTTTTAAAGCGGGATAATGACTTCTTTCTGAGCCTTTTTCAAGATTTTTTTCTAGTTTAGTCAGATAGGAATTAAAGTTGATTGGTGGTTTTAATTGTGACATTATTTGATAATTATTAATATGTTAAATTTAATCTCAAAATTTATGATGGCGATCACCAAAAGTCAGTTCTAAAAAGGTCAGTATGAAGAATTTTTTGCCATAAATTTGCCAAAAAATAAAATAGACTAAAGTATTAATGATAATTTATTATTTATTACTTCTTTAGTTTAGATTTTGGCTACTAATAAAAGAGACTTTTTTAATCAAATATTGTCAATCTTTGGGTAACTTAAGCATAAAACAAATAGACACACCTTGTT
>CAZWLZ010000193.1:0-7107 GCA_964634505.1 uncultured bacterium
CACTCTTCTTAAGGGCAGCCTGATTAACCCTTTTGATTATTTTGTTCAGGATTAACATCAGGACATACTACCATAGCCGTAGCACCATTATTTTGGGATTGAGTTAGATCATTAATAATGGTAGGATTATCTTCTAGTTTACTTTGCTTAACGATTTGATATTCATCGCCTAATTCACTCCATTTAGCAGTAAAATCGTCATAAAATGAAGCACTAAAAGCCAAGCCCTCGGGCTTACAAACAGTGCTATTTTTTTATGTCCTTGTTGCTTTAAATAATCAATTAATTTAACTGCTTGGGCTTGAGTAGTATTAACAACACGAAAGAAAAAAGTATCATCTCCTTGATTAATTAATTCTGAAGATGAGGTATGGGCTGATAAAAAAACTAATTTTTGATCATAAATTGGTTTTACTGTAATACTGACTCTACTAGCGTAATGCCCTACTACTGCTACTAAATTGTCTTTTTTTGCTACTAAGGCTTTTGCCACTTTTTGTGCCTGTTGATTGACATCAATATCATTACCATCATTAGCAATTAGAATTACCATTTTGTAGCTATTATTTTGATTGTATTCACTTTGATATTGAGCGGTAGCTTTTAGCATAGTTTCGCTAAGGCTTTTGGTATCACTGTTTAAAGGAATAACCACAGCAATTGTAAAGAATTCCTTTTGATTAGATTGTTTGATAATACTATTTTGATAGTAAATAAATGATTCTGAATCTTTATTTTGTTTGAAATCTTGATCAAATTTAATAGCAGCTTGGGCAAAATCACCCTTACTATAAAGTTTGATTCCTTCTTGTTTTAAAGTGCTGGAATTGTTCAAAATAGATTCTTCACCACAACTTAAATTATCCTTTGTTTTTAAATCACAAGCTGATGTTTCTGGTATAAAAATTTTAAAGAAAATTACTGTTAATATTGCTAAGAATATATAAGTAATAGGTGGCAATTTTGCTTTTTTATGGGAATTTGACATATCTAAATATTTCACCTGTTGATAAGATTAATAGAAAAAATTTAATGATTAGATTTTTACAGGCAGGATGCCTGTATCACCTTGAGAAAATGGGCGAAAGTCTAACAACAAAATTAATCTTGATTTTTTAGTAACTGAAATCGGCGATTAATTTCGTCATCTAAATTAATTTGATTTAATTCACTTTCTATTTTTTCAAAAGAATCTTGAGTTAAGTCAAAAAGGGCTTCTTCTATAAGATTTTTGCCTTGTATTGCTTGGTTTGCGTCATTAAATTGATCTTGGGCAGATTGCAGATTTAAACTACTATCAAAATCAGTAATTTTTGCTAAACTTTCATTAATTTTATGTAAAGATTTGAGGTTTTGCATTTCTAATTTATACAATTCTAAATTTTCTTTTTCTTTTCGCAATTTTTCTTGAGAAAGCTTTACTACTTTTTCCATTTGTTCAACTTTAACCGCAATTTTAGGTAATAAATTTTCTAAAGAAATGGCTTTACTTATATATAATCGGGCGGCTGATTCATTACCTTTTTGATGAGCTAAAATTGCTTGGTTTTCAGCTTCTTTAAAGTCTTGTTTTTTTAATTCATATTCACTTTTAACTATCTCATAAGCTGCCATAATTTCAGCTACCGATTTAGTTAATTGCACTACTGATTCTTCCATAGATTCAAGAGATTCTTTAGCTACTCCAACAGCTATATTACCACCAGATTCAACAGGAATACCCCATAACCAATTCCAAGTGCCAGTGACAACTCTCCCCGCTTTATCTCCTACTAAAGTGTAAAGTATTTTTTTCATTTTTCCCCCGCATTTTTTGTTTTCTAATTTAGAATTGCGATGAATTTAAAGAAAAATGCAGGATAATATCAAAACATTTTATTTTAGAGTTATTTAACTCTGTGACAGACTATAAGATTTATGTCACAGAATTTGATACTTAATTTCAGTTTAGTTTAGTTTTAAAAATAACAGAAAAAATCCTATGGCGATCGCCACAAAACTAACCATAAATGACCAAAAACGAGGATAACTTTTAACTTTAACTTGTTCATTGTTAAAAGAAGTTAAATCGTACCAAGGCATTACTCCACGACGAAACCAACCCACAGCTTGAACATTTTGATCAATTAATTTATTAACTTGACTTGCACCAAAAAGGAAATTACCAACAGGGCCAAAACGGGAAGAATAACGAGCAAAAATCATGCCCGTTTTATCTTGTAATTTTAAATCTGAGCCAAATTGATAACCAGCATCTCCACGCCCAATTAATTTTCCTTGCAATTGAACAGGTTTGCCTCGTAATGGACTAGCATAAGGATCACACATTAAAGTAAAAATGTCTTGAATGGGAGCATTTTGAAAACGAGGATACATGATAAAAGTACGATATGCAGTAGCTACACCAAAAGCAATCAAAGGAATAGCAACCCACAAGAAAAAATTCCCCGTATTAGTAGCGATAATTCCACCGATAATAAGTCCGCCAATAATTGCTAAAAATTGGATTTGATAAATAAAAATATCAAAGAAAAAACTACCATAAAGTTTGCCTTTGCTTAATTTATTACCTTCCTTAATCACTAAGCCCATATCAAACTCCATATCTAAGTCCATTTGTTCAGCATAAGTGCTTAAAGCTCGGACTCTTTTGCCTGTTAAAGGATGAGTAGAATTTAATTCCATCCACCATCCCCAAGGATTAAATAAATCCCATAAAAAAACTTCGCCTACTTTTTGAGTGTCTGAGGTCATACGATAAGCTGTGCCTGTAGAAATGGCTGCTTTATGATCATAAATTCCTAAAGCCCTAGTGCCTTCAATTAAACGACTTGGTTCTTGATTTTTTTGTTCTTCTTCTACAATACCATAAGCAATCTTGACTAAAGCACGGGATAAACCATTAGGATTACCAGTAGTTTCGGCGGCAAAATGATCAGCATAATATTCCCGAGTCCGAGATAAATACAATATTAAATAAGTACCAACAAGATAAAAAACGTAAGCAATAATAGCGACACCTTGAGCTACGTCTTTAACTTTATCTCCAAAACGATTAGCATTTCGAGCATAAATATAAATTAAATAGGTAATTTGTACTAAGGTAGAGGCTAAAGTCATTACCGCAAAATCCCAGTGGACAATATGCCCTAATTCATGAGCATAAACAGTGGCGACTTCGTCATCATCAAGATAAGTAAATAAACCTTGAGAAACCACTAAACGAGCGGTATTTGGTAACGAACCATAAGTAAAAGCGGTGGGATTTTGATCATCAATAATTCCGAGTTTAGGATGTTTGATATTCTTTTCTTTACATACTCTTTCAATGACTTCGGCACTTTCTTTGCTGTAATAGCGAATTTCTGCTAAAGATACCCAACGAGTTTTATATAACCATTTTTGAGTTAAATCCATTAAAAATGGTGATAAAAAGAAAATACCTACGTTAAAAATTAGGGCGAGAATAAGGCTAAATGTTAAGCCTAGTTGAGGGTTTTCACTGGCGATAATAAACTGAATACTAAGAATTAATACAAAAACCATTCCTAGTAATAAAGTTATGGTTACGCTGGAGGCAAGAGCCAGATTACCTGCCATTGCGGCCATTGCTAATTTGATTCCCGTTTGTTGGCCTCTACTTGCTTTGGGGCGTTGATTTTCGTTGAAGTTTGACATTTTTATCTCCTTCTAATTTAAATTAAATCTATTTATAATTTTGAATTGAGATAATTTAGAAAAAAAATGCAAAGTAATATCAAAAAAATTTTTTATCAATTAATCGCAAAGTTGAGAAGAAATAATTTTATCATCTTATCAATTCCCGTTTATTTTATAGGTGGCTATTATAGAGATATTGATAAATATTTAAGTTAATTATACAAATTACTTTTTAAAGTATGTATGTTTTTAATAATTATTATTTAAGTGTAGAAGATTATTTAGCTTATGAGGAAAAAAGCGATATTCGCCATGAATATATCGATGGTGACATTTTTGCCATGAGTGGGGCAAGTGCAAATCATAATCAAATAGCTATTAATATGGTAGCTTTAATACGTCCCCATTTAAGAGGTAGTAAATGTCGAGTTTTTATGTCTGATATGAAGATAAAAATTAATCAAGAAAATGCTACTTTTTTCTATTATCCAGATTTGCTAGTTACTTGTTCAGAAAAAGATACAGAAAATTACTTTAAAACTGAACCTAATTTAATCGTTGAGATACTTTCAAAAAGTACTAAAAGGAATGATCTAAATGAAAAAAGAATTAATTATCAAACTTTATCGAGTTTACAAGAATATGTACTAATTGATCAAGATCAAATACGAGTTATCATTTATCATAAAGATAATCAAGGAAAGTGGATAAAAACTATTTTAGAAAAAGATAATTCTCTCGAATTAAAATCAGTCAATCTCACTTTCCTAATGTCGCAAATTTATGAAGATGTAGAATAATTATTAATTATTATTAGAAGTGGGAGATGTCTAGTAATAACAGCTAAGAGGATGTTTGAAAAGTTCTGCTATACTGTCAATTTATATACTAAGGTTAAAAGGCCAAATTGATCGTCAGTTTCCATTTAATCCAGAATTTATTATTTTCAATGCCAGTTTGTATAGTTAAAGGTTTGTCATCTTCAAAAACAGCTACATCAGTAATATTATCAACTTTATCTAAAGGAATATAACGATAACGCTCATTGGAATGTGGTTTGGTGAAGACGTATTTTTGAGTTTCAGTAATTAACATATCTCCATTATCTTCAACATTAATGTCAACATTAATATAATCCCAGTGAAAAGGAGATGATGTGTTTTGAGCGAATGTATTGCTTGTAAAAAAAATACTCAAGCTAGTAAAAAAAACAATTAGCACAAATGAAACAACTTTTTTGGTCTTTTTTATAAAATACATTTTTAGACAACCTTAAATTACAATTTAGTTAGATGAGGTAAATATTTACCCCGTTTTTGTTTTATAATTTTTAATTGCGATAGGTTAAAAAAAAATGCAGAATCATATCAAAAAAATTTTGATCAATTAATCACAAAGTTGAGAGCAAATAATTTTATCAGTTAAAATCATGGTAATAAATTAATTTTGACTTAAAAATCTTAAATGTTCACCCTCAATTTGTCTTATGTCATTGAAATTCCCTTGTAATTTTAATTGACTATCTTCTAAATAAATAATATAATCTGCTCTACTATTAACACTAGGACGATGACTAATTAAGATTGTGGTTTTACCTTGACGATATTTTAATAATCTATCTAATAAATTGGTTTCACTATCAGGATCTAATCCTGATGTTGACTCATCTAAAATTAATATTGGAGGATTATCAATAATTGCTCTTGCTATAGCTAATCTTTGTCTTTGTCCTCCTGATAAATTAGCACCAAATTCCCCTAAAACTGTTGAATATTTTTCAGGAAGTTTATCAATAAATTGATCTGCTCCGGTAATTTCACAAGCTTTGACAATCTCTTCAAAAGTAACATGAGGTGAGCCTAAACGAAAATTCTCTTTAATACTACGACTCCAAAAATGTGCTTCTTGGGGTACTAAAATAATTTGTTTTCTGACACATTCTAAACAGAGATTTTGTAAGTTATAAATTCCTATTTTAATTGTACCTCCTTGTAATTCATATAAACCAGTAATTAGTTTAACTAAGGTACTTTTACCACAACCAGATTCGCCAATAATAGCAGTTACTTTTCCGCCTCGAATAGTTACATTAAAATCTTTTAATAAATCTTGTCTTCCTACATGATGAAATAAAATTTTTTCACATAGTATCTGATCATTATCTTTAAATGTTACCCATTCTTTTTGAGTATCATTATCGGTTTCTAAACGATGATCAATTACTGATGTAATCCTTTCAATAGCTGTTTTTACTGTCACAAATTCATCAATTAAACCGATAATGATACTAATAAAACCAGTAAAATTAGCACTCATACTATTAAATGCTAAGAGTTGTCCGATACTTAATTCTTTATCAATAACTAAGGTACTGCCAAACCATAATAAAGCAACTCCCCCAATACTAGAGATAATACCAGAAAAGGTACTATTGGTAATACCTATTTGTGCTGTTCTAAAACCTAAATTTGCTAATCTCCCAAAACGACTTTGTAAATCTTCCCAAAATTGAGATTCTGCTGTGGTAGTTTTGAGAGTAATTGCACCTTTAAAAGTTTCTACTAATACTCCCTGATTTTCTGCATCTAATACCATAATATCCCTAATTTTTCGTTTTAAAGGAATTAGAAATATTAAAGGAGAAATAGCATTTAATAAGGTTATTACAACAATAAATAAACTTAGTTTCCAGCTATAAAATAGCATTAATCCAAAGGAAATAATTGCTATAAAGAATTGACTAGGAACACTAATGACAACTTGAGAGACTAATTGATTAATTTGTTGTATATCCTGTAAACGACTGACAATTTCCCCACTACGATGGGTTTCATAATATTGTAAAGGTAATCTTAAAATTTTGTACCCAAATTCTGTCAGAAATCCTAATTCTAAACGAGAAACAAATTGAGTAATTAGATTAGCTTGTACTACTCCTAAACTACTACTAACTAAGTTCATAATAATAATCGCAATACCTAATCCTCTGAGAATATTACTATCTCCTCGAATTAAGACATCATCAGTTAAAATTTGGATTAAAAAAGGTGAAGTTAAAGCCAAAATACCAATACAAATATTAATTAAAAACGCTTCAAATAAAATAAATTTGTAAGGTGCGACTCGTTTAAAAAAGCGACTAATACCTTGTATTTTATCATCTTCTTGTTGAGCAAATCGTAGATCATCAGGTTTTAAGAAAAGAAACTGAAAACCCGACCAATTTTTAGCTAATTCTTCACGACTAATATAACTAATATCCTTGGTGGGATCTGCTGGATCGGCGATAATATATTCCTTTTCTTTTTGTCCATATAAAACTATATAATGATAGCCTTTCCAGTAAATAATTACGGGTAATTTTAATTGTCTAAAATTACTGCTTTTATCTAATATGTCCGAACGCGCTCGCGTAGACTTACTCTCAAAACCGAGATTTTGCGCCCC
>CAZWLZ010000194.1:0-7100 GCA_964634505.1 uncultured bacterium
ATTGCTTATATTTGCACTACTACCCTCACGGTTGAAAATGCCCCCGCCAAAATAACCAGCGGAGTTGCCACTTAGGGTACTATTTCTTAGGGTTAAGTTTTCAGCGTTAAAGATTCCTCCCCCTTCACCATTATTAAATGAACTAACATTACCTCCTGTAATATTTAAGCCATCGATCGCCACATTAGAAAAATTAGCGATATTACCATCATCAATTAAAAATACTCGTGTTGTAGTGCTATTAGTTACTTCGGAAACAGTAATATCAGGAGTATTGTTATTATCTAAATCGCCATCAATGACAAGATTACCAGTAATGATAAGTTGTCCAGTAGTAAGAACGATAGTTGAACCGGGGGCAATATTAAAACTAATAGTATCTGCACCAGAATTGTTATTAGCATTAATAATAGCTTGTCTTAATGAACCAGCACCTGAATCATTGGTATTGTTAACGGTAAAATTTGCCATGATGTTAAATTTGTTTTTGTAAATGTTTGTTAAATTAGGACTTACGCAAAAGACATTAGCCCCCTAACCCCAATTCTGGAGGAGTTTAATTGTTTAGCCCCCTGCCCCCAATTCTGGGAGATGGAATGTTCTTCCCCCCAAAATTCGGGGATTAAGGGGGGTTTAATAAATAATTGCGTTAATTTAGCATAATGTTTAATTATTGTTTTGGCAAGAGATAAAAATACCTAATTTTAAATTCAGTAAATTTACTTAGAATATCTCGGTGGAATAGGCATCCTGTCTGTGAAAAAAATTTAAAAAAGGACGGGCTAGGAAGCCCATCCCACAATATTTTAATGGCAATCGCCATTAAAACAAAAACTAAGTTAAAATAAAGTAAAAATTATGGCATCAACAGCAGCAGAAGTATGGGAATTATTAGGGGAATTAGCAACGGCTCAAAAAGAAACCGAGAGACGTTTTCAAGAGACTGAGCGTATTATTAAAGAGCAATCTGAACAGACTAATAAAGAAATTACTTCTCTTAGTCAAGAAGTTAACAAAGTTAGTCAAGAAGTAAAACGAGTTACTCAACAAGTGAGCGCCCTTACAGGAAAATGGGGTAGTTTTGTAGAAAATATGGTCGCACCAGCTTGTCAAACTTTATTTTTAAATAGAGGTATTCCCATTCATCAAGTTAGTAAAAGAGTAGAAAAACGTCTCAATGGCGATACTTTAGAGATCGATATTTTGGTGATCAATGAGAATCATATTTTAGCAGTGGAAGTAAAAAGCACTTTAGGTGTATCTGATATTAACGAGTTTATCGAAGATTTAGGACAATTTAAGCTGTTTTTCCCTGAATATAAAGAGAAACAATTATATGGTGCGGTGGCAGGGATTGATATAGAAGATGGTGCAGATAAATATGCTTATCGTCAAGGTTTATTTGTATTAGCTCAATCAGGGGAAACTATGACTATTCTTAATGGTGATACGTTTGAGCCTAAAAGTTGGTAATTTTATTGTTGATTGATGGCGACGAGGAGAAATTAATTGGCGATCGCCAACTTACAACAGTAAAAATTTTTCTTAAATCCATTGCCACTGTAATTTTTCTTGTTGATTATCCCAATGCCAACGCAATAAATTAGCTTTAATTCCTGTGGTAATTTCTGAAGATAATCCTAAGGCTTCACGAGGAGATTTGGTTGCTAATTTTATGGCTGTTTTAATATCACAAATATTCCATTTTATTAGATTTTCTACGCCTATAAATAAGGGCAAAGTTGTGCCTGATAAAGTACCATTTTCTAGTTTAGCTGTGCCATTTTGAATAATAATTTTTCTGTCATCCCAAGGATAAATTCCATCGGGTAATCCTAAAGGTGATAAAGCATCACTTACTAAAAAAATTTCCTCAAAATTACAAGCATTTAATAATATTTTGATCATGCTAGGATTGACATGAATACCATCACAAATTAAGCCACAAAAAACATTTTTAGTAATAATAGCTTCCCCTAATAATCCTATGTCTCGATGATGTAAATTAGGCATTGCATTAAAGGCATGAGTAATCATTGATGCACCATTTTTAAAGGCTTTTTTTGCAATTTCTGCTGTGGCTAAAGAATGGCCTAAACTAATAGTAATTCCTAAAGATTTTAAATATTTAATAATATTTTCTGTTTCTGTTAATTCAGGTGCTAAAGTAATAATTTTAATTAAATTATTATTATTTTCTAATACTTGATTAATATTTTCTAAGGTTAAAGGTAATAAGTATTGGGCTGGATGAGCGCCTCTTTTTTCGTAGTTTAAAAAAGGACCTTCTAAATGTATGCCTAATATTTGAGCTTCTTTTTGTTGTTGATTATTCTTGAGATATTCGTTAATTACATTGATTGATTTATGATATTTTTCTAAAGAAGTGGTTACAATTGTAGGACAAAAATATTCTATTCCTTCTAACCATAAATAATTACAAATTTCTTTTAATTTTGGTATGTCTTTTAATTCTAAATCAGGAAAAGCTAATCCTAATGCCCCATTAATTTGTAAGTCAATTCCTCCTAACGAAATATAATCACCTTTTATATCTAATTTATTATTATTTAAGGTAATTTTTTCAGAAATAGGTGTTATTTTTTCAAGAAAATTATCTTGATTTATAATAATATTTTGTAATCCGTCATAACCGATTATTTGACAATTAATAATTGCTTTTAATTCTTTCATAATTTTTAATTAAATATTTTAAATAAATACTATTTTTAGTAAGATTAATAATATTTGATTCTACTTACATCAAATTAATTATTTTATAAGCATAAAACAAAAATTTAGGGTAACTACAATGACTACAAAAAATATTGATATTGGCATTATTATGGGTAGTGATTCTGATTTGCCTACGATGCAAATGGCGATCGCCATTTGTAAACAATTTGAAGTGGGTTATGAAGTGGCGATCGTTTCTGCCCATCGTACCCCAGAAAAGATGGTAGAATACGCTAAAACAGCCCTAGAAAGAGGTTTAAAGGTCATTATTGCAGGGGCTGGAGGGGCGGCTCATTTACCGGGTATGGTAGCCTCTTTGACCCCTTTACCAGTCATTGGAGTACCTATCGCTACCCATTATTTACAAGGACTTGACTCCCTATATTCCATCGTACAAATGCCCAGAGGAATACCAGTAGCTACAGTGGCGATCGCCAATGCAGAAAATGCAGCCTTATTAGCCCTTCAAATTTTAGCTATTTCTCAACCAAATTTATTAATTAAAATTCAAGAATATCGTCAAAGTTTAACAGCAATGGTTTTAGAAAAGCAACGCCTTTTAGAATTAAATCAAGATGATAATTAAAAATATAGTACATACTTAGGCAAAAAAGCAAATGTAAGGGTAATTCATGAATTACCCCTACTACGGCAAAATAATGGTTTCAAGTCTTTTTGCGTAAGTGCTGAAATATAGAAAAAAGGTGTTACATGTTAAAATAGTGTAGGATTAAAACAAATACTCAGGATAAAAAATTAAAATTATGGTAGCAACCTTAGTAAAAACAAGCATCACCCTTGAGGAATTTTTAGCCAATCCTCCTGAACATCAAGAGTGGATTAATGGAGAAATCAAGGAAACTAAAGCTATGACTATCAGACACAGTAAACTACAAGCAAGATTTTCTCGTTTATTAGGAAATTATCTTATTGATTCTGAATTAGGTGGGGAAGTTTATACAGAATTACCCTGTAAAACCACAAAACAAGGAAGAAGACCAGATGTAGCTTATTTAACACCACAGTTAGTAGCTAATTCTCAGCAAGACTCTAGTTTACCTCAAAGTCCCTCATTTGTGGCAGAAGTTGCTTCCCCTGCCGATTCAGCGGAGGATTTATTTGCTAAAGCTAGTGAATATTTAGCCTCTGGATGTGAAGAAGTATGGTTAATTTTACCTGAAAATCAACGGGTTTTTATCATTACTCCAGAGCAAACTTTAGCTTTTAATGCAGGAGATAATATTACAACTCAAAAAGTGTTAAAAGGTTTTGAGATTAATCTTACTGATTTATTTCGTTAACATTACAATTTTTCTGATGTCTAAACTACTCATCACCCAATATCATAAAGAAGTCGAAAAAAAATCAAACGTTATAATGATAGTAAAAACGAATCCACTATTTAGAGTATCCTTTCAAAATTTACTCAATAATTATTGTCAAACTCGAAACTTTTTATTAATTCCTGAATTACCTTACAAAAATAAGAGAATAACCCCCGATGGCACAATCAAAGACGCTTTACAATTAGATTAGAGCTTCTGGGAAAGCAAAGATGAAAATGATAATTGAGACGTAGAAATAGAGAAGAAATTTGCCAAAGGTTATCCTAACGATAATATTTTATTTGAAGATTCTACTACAGCGATTTTAATTCAAATAGGAAGCCCATCGATAATTTTAATGGCGATCGCCAAATGTATTCAAGTAAAGTATAATAGAAAGAGTAAAAAATTAAGGGAAAATTATGGCATCAACAGCAGCAGAAGTATGGGAATTGTTAGGAGAATTAGTAGCGTCTCAAAAAGAAACCGAGAGACGTTTTCAAGAGACTGAGCGTATTATTAAAGAGCAATCCCAAGAATCTGAGAAACGTTCTCAAGAAACCGATCCCCGTTTTCAAGAAATGGAGCAATTTTTAAAAGAACAAACTGAACAGACGAATAAAGAAATTACTTCTCTTAGTCAAGAAGTTACAAAAGTTAGTCAAGAAGTTAACAAAGTTAGTCAAGAAGTGAAGCGAGTTACTCAGCAAATAGGGGCATTAGGAGGGAAATGGGGAGCTTTTGTGGAGAATATGGTGGCTACTGCTTGTGAAACCCTATTTTTGAATAGAGGTATTCCCGTTCATCAAGTAGGGCAACGAATAAAAAGACACTTAGGTAGTGATACTTTAGAAATTGATATTTTAGTGACGAATCAAGATCATGTTTTAATCGTGGAGGTGAAAAGCACTCTGGGAGTTGAAGATATTAAAGAGTTTATCCTAGATTTAGGTCAATTTAAGCAGTTTTTCCCTGAATATAAAGATAAACAATTATATGGTGCAGTGGCGGGGATTACTATAGAAGATGGTGCAGATAAATATGCTACTCGTCAAGGTTTATTTGTGTTAGTTCAATCAGGTGAAACTATGACTATTCTTAATGGGACTAAATTTGAGCCTAAAAGTTGGTAATTTTTATTCAAGATTGTTAAGTGGGTATATAAAAAAACAATGTTGTATTTTAATAATTTTTTGTTTTATCCTTAAATCAAATAATTAAATTAGTTTAAGATAAATATAATGAAAAAAAAACTATTCTTTTCTCAATTTGTTTCTCTTAGTGTCGTTACGTTAGGTATCAGTTTAGTTGGTAATTTCTTTAATTTTGCTGATGCTATTCCTGTTAAAAATGTCTCTGTTAGTTTTGCTAATGCTGGAGGAGATTTTACGACTCGTCAAGCCTCTTTTCAAGTGCCTGAAAAACAGACTACCACTGTTGTTCAAGATGGTTTAAGACTTTATGATCTTCATATTGCTAAAATGATAGAATTGACCAATTATTTTTGTAATGAAGGTGAAGCAAGAAAGGGCGATTATATTGTTTATTGGAATTATGAGGCAGAAGGGGGAAAAGTATTTATGGGTAAATATTCTATGACTTGTCAATTTGCCAAAGATACGATCGCAAAATTTGGCACAGTTGCTAAAGAAACTATGGCAATTGATTTTGCTGGTAATCCTCAAACTGCTAAAGTTTCAGCATTGAATTTGAATAATAAAAATAGCAAAGATTTTACTAAATTAGTACAAACTCTTAAACCAGAATGTATAGAAGTTACTCCCAAAATTTGTCCTGGCGATCGCCTAGAATAATTTAAGTAATCTTAATCTTTATAATGGGTAAATTTTAATTAAGAAAGTAAACTATAATTTGTTAAAAATTAATTTCTAAAATAGTTTATTGACTTAAATGATTAAAAAACCTTTCTATTATGCAATCTGTGGATTACTAGGAATATTAGCAATGTTTTTAGTGTTATTTCCTTTTAATCCTGTGGTAGCCCAAAAGCCTTCTCTCGAAATAAATCTAGTAGCTGGTAATGAGGCTGGAGTATATTATTCCATTGCTAAAGACATCGAAAAATTAGCTAAGGAAAATAATTTAGATATTGACGTTATTGCTACACGAGGTGCTTTACAAAATATTCATGATGTTTTTTATTATGATAGTATCCCTTTAGGTATTACTCAAGGTGACGTATTAGCTTTTCTAAATACTTTTGCTAACAGCGATGAAGAAGCCCGTTTAAAAATAGAAAAATTAAAAGTAGTTTTACCTCTTCATAAAGAAGAAATTTACGTCATTGCTAATAAAAATATTAAATCAGTAGAAGATTTAAAAGACAAAAAAGTCTCTATTGGTGATGAGGGTAGCGGCACAACTTTAACAGCTTTAACTTTACTATACCAATGGGGTATTACTCCCAAAGAATTATATAATTTTAATGTAAAAAGGGCGATCGATGCACTTCGTAAAGGCGAAGTTGATGCTATGTTTTATGTAGTAGGCACTCCTGCTAAAGTGTTGGAAGAACAAATTTTACCCGAAGATAATTTTCATCTTTTACCTGTCAATTTAACACTTACTCCTGAGGATGATTTTTATACCAGATTATATTCAAAAATAACTATCCCCGCTAATACTTATAGTTGGCAAAAAGATGGGGTACAATCTTTAGCTATTCAATCTTTTCTCTTTACTTATGAAGATGATAATTGTCAATATGTAACACCAGTAGCTAATTTGATTAAAAATAATTTATCTTGGTTACAAAAAAATGGGAATCCTGTTTGGCAGGGTGTTGATTTTAAATCTTTAAATAATAAAGAATTGGAAAGAGTTTCTAAATGTGTAAAGTCTTAATAAATTTTGGGAGTATCTAAAATGATCAAATTTTTTCAAAAAATTGCTTTAGTTAGTGCCATTACTTCTAGTATTGGTGTTCAATTAACGCCTGTTTGGGCTCAAAATAGTAATACTATTCGTTGCGAGTCTTCTAAAGGCCGTTATCATTATTGCCAAGTCGATACTAGAGGC
>CAZWLZ010000195.1:0-7069 GCA_964634505.1 uncultured bacterium
CCCAACCCCAACACCCTAACACCCCAACACCCCAACACCCTATTACCCATTACCCATTACCCCAAGATCAGACGACAAGTTCAAAAGATTCAGGATTAGGGAGTAAAATCTCGGTGACGGTGAAATCACGACAGATAGAGAGTCTTTCTAAATAACCGACTGGATCATCAGGATTAAATACCATCTGATCAAATAATTGAAAACAACTACGATCAGGTTCAATATCAGGAAGTCCTAATTCTCTACAAGCCTTACCATATATATCAGGACGACGCACTCGTTCAAGGATTTCGACCCAATTACGTGGAAAGGGTGTATAACCCCAACGAGCTAATTGAGTTAAAACCCATAAAGCCTCCCCTCGACTGGGACAAGTAGATTGATTCACATGAAATTGATTAAAACGAGGATTGAAAACAGGTTTATTACCATTACCGTAATCATAAGGGTCAATAAAACCTGGTCGGATATATTCAGGAACTGCCCCTATATAATTAGGTTGAGATAATAAAGCAACAATTTCTTCTCGATTGCGTTGATCATCACAATATTCACAGGCTTGAATTAAGGCTTTAACAAGGGCAAGATGGGTTTGGGGATATTGGATTGCCCAATCCTCTCTAACTCCTAGCACTTTTTCAGGATGACCAGACCAAATATCTAAATCCGTAGCTATCACATAACCTAAATCTTCTTGCACAGCCCTAGTATTCCAAGGTTCACCTACACAATAGCCATCAATGTTACCCGCTTTTAAATTGGCTACCATTTGTGGTGGTGGAATTACTGCTAAAATTACATCTTTATCTGGATCAATGCCTCCTGATGCTAACCAATACCGTAACATTAAATTGTGCATAGAAGAAGGATGAACCATGCCAAAAGTCATTATTTGATCTGGATTGTTGGCGATCGCTTCTTGTAAATCTGCTAAATTCTTAACTCCTCTTTCTTGGAATTTTTTACTAAGAGTGATAGCATTCCCATTACGACTTAAAATAAGAGATGTGACGATGGGCATAGAAGGATTACTCCCCACTCCCATGGTTAAACTAAGGGGCATCCCTGCCACCATTTGGGCTGCATCCAGACGTTTTTCAATAATACCTCTCCCAATCTCTTTCCATGATGGTTCACGAACTAAATTAACTTGTTCTAAACCTTGTTCTTGAAAGAAGCCTTTTTCTTTGGCAATAATTAAAGGGGCACAGTCTGTTAAAGGAATAAAACCAATATTAAGGTTAACTTTTTCTAAGCCATTACGAGCCAAGGCGACTTTATTATGAGGTATATCTGCTAGTTGTTTTGATCGTTTTTGTTGATTCAGAAAATAAACTATTTCGTTGCGTAATACATAATAACTGGGATGTTTTACTACTTCTAATTTTTGGCGAGGGCGAGGAATTGGTACTTCTAATATTTGTCCAATATGGGCTTCGGGACCTGTAGTTAACATTACTACTCGATCCGAAAGTAATAAAGCTTCATCCACATCGTGAGTAACCATAATACAAGTAACATGATTTTCCTGCACAATGCGCATTAAACTTTCTTGTAAGTTGCCTCTAGTCAAGGCATCTAACGCTCCAAAGGGTTCATCTAATAGTAATACTTTGGGTTTGGTAGCTAAAGCTCTGGCGATCGCCACTCGTTGCTTCATGCCTCCAGAAAGTTCCCCTGGCCTTTTATGGGCAGCGTGTTTTAAACCTACAATGCCGATATTTTCCTCTACAATTCTTTTGCGTTCATCTTTGGGATAATGTTTCATTACCCGATTAACAGCAAGGGCAATATTTTCACGAACAGTTAACCAAGGTAATAAAGAATAATTTTGAAATACTACCATACGATCAGGGCCTGGTTCATTTACCTGTTTCCCTTCAAGAATGACACCGCCATGAGTAGCTTGAGACAATCCCGCCACCATATTAAGCAAAGTTGACTTACCACAACCAGAATGACCGATTAAAGAGATAAATTCACCCTTATCAATATGCAAATCTATATTTCTGAGGGCTATATATTCACCACCATCAGCTAGAGGAAATATTTTATCAACGTGATCAATTTCAATAAAAGCAGACATTTTTTAATAGTTAAATAATAATAAATAAAACAGAAACAAACTATTTAATTGTCAAATATCAAGTTACTTTTGTTCAGCTGGAACAACTATACTAGCGATAAAACTAACTAATCTATCCAGTAATAAACCTATAATTCCTACATAGACTAAAGCTAAAATAATTTGACTCATTTTAGAACTGTTATAAGCATCCCAAATAAAGAAACCTATCCCCACACCCCCTACTAACATCTCAGCTGCTACGATCGCCAACCAAGATAAACCGATACCAATTCTTAAACCAGTAAAAATATAAGGCACAGTAGAAGGAAAAAGAATATTAAAAAAATACTCAGTTTTTGACAATTTTAATACTCTCGAAACATTATTATAATCTTGAGGAATTTGTTGTACTCCCACCGTGGTATTAATAATAATTGGCCAAATCGCTGTAATAAAAATTACGAAAATCGCCGAAGGATCAGCTTGACGTAAAGCCGCTAAAGACAGGGGTAACCAAGCTAAAGGAGGTATTGTTCGTAAAACTTGAAATATAGGGTCTAAATCGTCAAATACATAGCGATTAGCTCCAATTGCAATACCTAAAGCAATGCCTACAATGGAAGCTAACGAAAAACCGATGGCAACCCTTTTTAAACTAGCTAAAATTTGCCAAAAAAATCCTACATCAGTACCCCCATTATCGTAAAAAGGATTTATAATATAAGGGTCCCAAGTTTCCTTAATCACCGTAGTAGGAGATGGTAAATTAGGATTTTCTCCTGAAGATAAAAGTTGCCAAATACCTAACAAAAAAATAAGGGCAATAACAGGTGAAACTATTTTGCTTAATTGATTTGCTTTTAAAAAACCACCTAAAAAATTAGCACGTTTTTTTGATCTAGTTGTTGTCATAAATATTTAATTGATGATTGATAATTCTTAACTATTAACTCTTAACTATTAACTATTGCTATTGATTTTTTTAGGCCTTTTTGATTTTTAAACCATCTAAATAAGCTTTAGGATTTTCTGGATCAAATTTTACGCCATCAAAAAATGTTTCCACTCCACGAGAAGTAGAAGTAGGTATTTCTGTATCAGGCACTTTTAAGGCTTTGGCCGCTTCCTTCCATAAATCTTCACGATTGACCTCATCAATTACTTTTTTTGTATCTGTATCTGCTGGAATCTTACCCCAACGCATATTTTCTGTTAAAAACCATAAATCATGACTCTTGAACGGATAAGAAGCGTTATCTTTCCAGAATTTCATAGATTGAGGGAATTTTTCTACTACTCTTCCATTACCAAAATCTATTGTACCTTGCGATCGCCCAATAATATCTTCTACAGGCACTTTGAACCACTTATCTTGAGCTACAATATCACACATTTCTTTAATATTTTCTGGTTTATCGCACCACTGTTGAGCTTCTAAAACAGCCATTAAAATAGCTTTAGCTGCTTTAGGATTAGCATCAACCCAATCTTTACGCATAGTAAAAGCCTTCTCTGGATGATCTTTCCATAATTCACCAGTAACTAAAGCACTAAAACCAATTTTTTGATTTACTAATTGGGCATTCCAAGGTTCGCCTACACAAAAAGCCTCCATACTTCCTACCTTCATATTGGCTACCATTTGAGGCGGAGGTACAGGAATTACAGAAACATCTGTTTCAGGATTAATGCCTCCGGCCGCTAACCAATAACGCATCCATAAATCATGAGTGCCTCCCGGAAAAGTAATTGCACATTTTAATTGATTATTAGCAGCTTTGGCTTTGGCAAAGGTATCTTTCATGGCTGAACTATCAAGCCCTACTTTCAAATCTTTATAAGTATTGGCCACTGAAATAGCTTGTCCATTGACATTTAAACGAGCCAAAAGATACATTGGTAAAGGTTGCTTCGTTTTGGTAATTGTGCCTAAAGTCATAAAATAAGGTATTGGGGAAAGAATATGCGCCCCATCAATACCACCACCCCCTGAACCTAATTCAATATTGTCTCTAGTTACTGGCCAGGATGCTTGTTTTAGGACTTCTACGCCTGTCATGCCATATTTATCGAAAAATCCTTTTTCTTTCGCAATTATTAAGGGTGCGGAGTCAGTTAAAGCAATAAAACCTAATTTGGCAGTAGTGACTTCGGGGGCATCTCCTGAAGCGGTTGTGGTACTTGGAGTTGGATTCGTTGGGGGAGGCGTTGTATTTGTTTGCTGATTACCTCCACTGGTACAACCATGAATAATTGTAGCTCCCACTGCTGCAAAACCACTATTGACAATAAACTTACGTCTCGATACTTTTCCCATAATTGACAATTAACTTAATTTCGTATTTTTTATATCATTTTTTATATCAAATTCTATGATCTTGCCATTTTGCTTGAAATTTTTACAGGCTTCATTTTTATGGCTTAATTTTTTATGAACTTTGATTAAGATATTTAAAGCTATTTTTTTACATTAATATGTATATTTTGTTACAAAATACTGAGAATCATTTAAAATGAGTAGTTTAAAAGAGTCTTTTTGTCTTTTCTATCCTTTGTAATTGTCAACCGTATTTATACTGAATTTTATTTCAGACTATTATTAATTATTAATTTTAAAAAACTTAATGAATTTAAAACCCTTAAAAATTCTCATTATATATGATTGTATTTATCCTGAATCTTTGGGCGGTGTGGAACATCGTAATTATCAATTAGCTAAATATTTAGGCGATCGCCATTATGATATAACCTTAGCTGGTTGGACAAAAAATAATCAATCTTCTTTGCAAAACGTCTCTATTTTACCCTTAAATTTTCGTTCTAGTTTATACAATCAAGAGGGGAAAAGAACGGCTTTAATTTCTTTAAAATTTGCTTTTTCGCTCTTCTTTTTACCATTAAAAAAATATGATTTAATTTTGACTGATAATATTCCTTATATTCATCTTTTTCCTTTGTTATTATTAACATTTATTTATCGCAAAAAAGTTATTATTACTTGGCATGAATATTGGGCTAAGTATTGGCAAAAATACATTAAAAATAAGAGTTGGATTATCTTTTTTATTTTAGAAATTTTGGCGGTACAATTAGGGCAAAAAGTAGTGGTTGTAAGTGAATTTACAGCTAATAGATTAAGCAAATATCGTATTAATAAAAGCCCTATTATTATTGTTTATAATGGTGTTAATTTAAAGCAAATTATCTCGGTTACTAAACATCTTAAAAAATCTGATTTTTCTCTAGTTTATGTCGGTAGATTAATCAAGGAAAAAAGAGTTGATCTTTTAGTTCAAGCTATGGCAAAATTACCTCCAAATCTCCATCATGTTACTCTTAAAATTATTGGTGAAGGCAAAGAAAGAAATAATCTTGAAAATTTAGTAAATCAGTTAAATCTTGACAATCAAATTTCTTTTACTGGCGGTTTAAATGATATTAATCAAGTTTGGCAACAATTGGCGATCGCCAAAATAGCTATTCAACCCTCAGAAAGGGAAGGATTTGGAATGTTTCCTCTGGAAGCCATGGCAGTGGGGACACCAGTAATTTATTGTAACTCCCTTGAAAGTGCCGTTAGTGAAATAGTTAGAGATGGTATAGAAGGTATAGCAGTTAATAGTAATGCCGAAGATTTAGCCTTGGCGATCGTCAATTTATTAAATAATGATGAACAATGGCAAAGACTAAGTAAAAATGCGGAAGTAAGAAGCAAAAATTTTGATTGGGAAAAAATTACAGATAAAATGGAATCAATTTTTAAGGAAATTTTAGATTAAAATTGAAACATAATAATAATTATTGGTAATGAAAAATTATTCCCCTTCATTTATTTTTAAGAAACTAACAAAAAAACAAAAGGAAATTTTAAAGTTTCTTTCTGTCGGCTTATTATGTTTATCATTTAATACCTTAATTTTAGATATTTTAATCAATAAACTACAAATTCAATATTTAATCGCTACAACTATTGGATTTTTTTTATCCAATTTATTAGGTTTTTTTCTTAATAAGTATTATACCTTTAAAGCCTTTCAAACTAATATTTGGAGAGAATTATATAAATATTATGCAGTAATGGGATCAAGTTTTTTAGTAAACTTAGGATCAATGTTTTTTTTAGTAACACTTATTAAAATTAATCCCATTATTTCTAGCTTAATTATTGCTTTATCTCTGACAAGTTATAATTATATAATGCACACAAAATGGAGTTTTAAAATAAAAAACAAAAAGAAACAATAACAAAATGAAAATATGGCGTAAAATGATAAGGTTATTCTACTCATAGTGAGTCCACATTCGATATATCTTAATCAATTTTT
The DNA here is from genome assembly GCA_964634505.1 of uncultured bacterium. Lineage (GTDB taxonomy): Bacteria > Cyanobacteriota > Cyanobacteriia > Cyanobacteriales > Cyanobacteriaceae > CAZWLZ01. The sequence continues at coordinate 6,394 of CAZWLZ010000195.1, forward strand.
CTTTTTCGATAACCTCATAAACTAACCTATGTTGCTTATTTATTCTTCTACTAATTAACCCTTTCATATCCCCTTTTAGTAATTCATATTCAGGTGGATATTGATATGGATTATTGCAGATAATTTCAATTAGTTTCAATGTTTTGGGCTTTAATCCACTAGAAGATAACTTTTTAGCGTCTTTCTGTGCTTCTGTCATAAAAATTATCTTATACATTACCAATCTAGTTGATCTAAGCTGACACCATTTTCAATTGATTCCTTTCTTGCTTCTTCGATACTTTCAACCATATTCTCAATCGATCTTAAATAGTCATCATCACTAATATATTCTGATTCTTCTAAAATTCTTAACTCATTATCAGAAAAATTTTTTAACAAAGACATAAATCGATCATTGATGCCATCTTCTATTTTCAGGGTAATTGTTTTCATATCACTAAATGTTTTGTATAAAAATAATTTTATTCACTAAAACTATAAACTAGGAATTACTTTTTATTTTCTAACTCATCATTGTATCTCAATCTTTAAAGAAAATCTCACAAAAAGATCGCCTTTTAGTTCTTAGTAAACCCTTTAGGGGTAATCATGGCTAAAGCCATTACTACCAAAGAAATGTGGCGTTGCTTAATTAGAGTATGATGAAGATATTAACACGATTGTAAAACAAAAA
>CAZWLZ010000196.1:0-4918 GCA_964634505.1 uncultured bacterium
CCAAGTAGAGTGCCTTCTCTTGATTGGAAAATCATACCTTAATTCACCAATGCCCATTTTATAGACTCCATAACCATCCGTTACCCAGAAATAGCATTGCCACACCTTGATCAATGTCCATAAGCTTTCAAAGGTTTCGCTACTCCTATCTCCTAATACCCACGCTAAGATGCCTTCGCTAAAATGATTCACGGCAGTCCATAGCCAAATCAAGTTTTTTTTGACCCCACAAATGTCTGGAGTTCATCTAGTTCGCCCACATCCGGTATCTTTTCTATGGGGAGATGTTCTGGTAATTTCTTGGCTGCTTGTTTCACCCAGTTGATGACACAATTGTGACTAACATCGGTACACCTTTCAATTTGTCTAAAGCCCATGCCATTGCAGTACATTTTTAGGCATAGTTTTTTGACATCTTCAGAATATCCACGCACTGAATAGTTATCAATGAATTGACGACCACAATCAGCACAAATATGATTTTGTTTGTCTCCTCGTTTCCCATTTTTACGAATATGAGTTGAGCCACATTTTGGACATTTCATTAGTTTTTCTTGTTTTTTCTGTTTGTCCTTATTTTACCTGTTCCTCTTTTAAATGTGCAACGCGAAACAAAGAGTATTGTGTGAAAATGCTTTTGCAGGTGTAAAAAGATATAATGCCATATCTAATATTTATAGAAATCATCTGCCTGAATTTGATGACCAATTAATATTAATAGCTTGTGGTCTCTGGAACTTATATTTAGAAGTAGCATAGAAACCATATCATATCTAGGAAAATGATTTGACTATTTTCTTTTTTATTTCACAACAACTCTAATATAAATCACTTCTGGAAATCTTGCTACATAAAAATCCTGTAAGCATTTTCAGTTTTGATTCTAATTTCTTGAGTACCTTTTCCGATAATCAGCATAGGTTTAAAATCAATTGGTTGTTTTCCTTGCTGAACTAATCTTAGTTCTAAACCAGCTTTACGCCTCGCTTCTTCTGGGAAATTTTTTAAATCATTTTTTGAACTGCCAATCCACAGGACCGGTTTATTTAACATTCGATTTAACTTTTGAGCTATAGTTTTGTATTATAACAGAAGTTTTTACTTATAGAACCCATTTGGTATCTTTTGTAAATATTATCTGGCATTAAAACCTTGAAATAAATTTCTCCGCTGAAAGCTAAAGTTTGCCTTAGCTGACTGAATCTTAACCCGTTTTAACGGGTTTTAGCTATTAGCAAAAAATTTATTTTTTGTAATTTGAAAGATGATTAAATGTTTTGTGATGATTTTTATGACGATCACTGAAAGTGGCAGGCTTCGCCTGATCGCCTTTCTTAAAATAGATCTCCAATGGGTTCTTTAGATATTGGATAATTCGTTTTTGTGCTACTTTGTCTAACTTTTTTAACTCCTTTAAAACTCTTGGATCAAATTCTATTTGCCAAACCAAGTTCCTGCTCCACTTCAGCCAAGGTTAAATATTGTTCAAGACAATTAGATAATCGATCATTTGCATCCTGAATATCCTCAAAATCCTCGTAATAATTGAGGATTGCCTCTTCTATTAATTCATTTTCTTTGCATCCTATTTGTTGACAGATAGCCAGTAATCGTTTTTCAATGCTTTCTGTTAAATTAATCCCTTTGATCATAAAATAGTCCTCTTTTCTAAACAGGTAACAACTATTTTCCCTATTTTATCATCAAAATCACGAGAAACCCATTCTAACTATCCCCCCAATTTACAGATGATGATGATTCCTCAATGGCGATCGTTTTTTTGAGTTATGATTGGTTGAGATGGCGATCATTTTCTTAATTCTATTTAATCAATGACAGTCAAATTAAATTGCAAATTATCAGAAGGGGCAATTAATGTACCATGACGAGTAGGTATAATGTCATTTTTGTCAAGTAATTGTAATTTATATTTACTTAAAATAGTAGCTAAAATTAATTTAATTTCGATTGGTGCAAAATTTGCCCCTAAACATAAGCGATTACCACCACCAAAAGGAAAATACTCATAATTTGTATATTTTTTATTTCTAAACCTCTCAGGGTTAAATTGATAGGGATTAGGATAAATATCTTCTCTATGGTGTACTAAATGAGTACATGGTAATAAGGTAATTCCTGCTGGATATTCATAATTACCAATTTTTTTCGGTTTAATTAATTTTCGTCCTATGGGTGTAGTAACAATAGGATACATTCTTAAAGTTTCTTGATAAATTAAATGAAGTAATGGTAATTCTAAAATCTTCTCCCTGTCTAAAGGGATTTGGCTAATTAACTCTTGTCTCAATTTTGTTTCAATTTCCTGATCTTGATGAATCCAATATAAAGCCCAAGAAATAGCTAAAGCCGTAGTATCAACCCCAGCAATTAATAAAGTAAAAACATGATCTTGAATCTCTGCATCCGTTAAAGGTTCACCCTCTTCATCGGTGGCTAAACTCAGTAAATTAAATAAGGTGTAGGGATTTCGTTCAGGATTGTTACGACAGGCTCGAATTTCTGCACTTAAAAGAGGACGTATTTTAGGATGTAGTTTACCAAATCTTGACCAAGGACTCCACGAACCAAAATCTTGAAATACTTGGGTAATAAAAATAGTTTCAATAATTTTACTCAAAGGATGATCTAATTTACCAAAAAGAATGGTTAACATAACCTCTAGGGTAATTTGATGGATAAAAGGACGAATTTTTAACGGTTGCCCTTGTTGTTGATGCCAATTAGTAGTAACTTTCTTTGTACAATCTTCAATTATTTGTAAATAATTAGCAATGGCTTGATGATGAAAACTTGGTAATAATAATTTCTTTTGGCGTTTGTGGCGATCGCCATCTTGTAATAATAAAGATTCAGCACCCATAACATATTCATAATGTTTATTATATTGATGACACTCAAAATCAGCAGGAAGTAAAGCAAAAATTACTTTAACAGCCATGGGATTAGAAAACAATACAACAGTGCCTAAAGTGCCTAATTCCACCGTAAATTCTTCCCCAAATTGACGAGCAGAATCCTCCCAAAAGGCGATCGGATTTTCAATCCAAAGTTTAACTTGCTCTTGAGGTGATAAACTTGATCCAGGTGGTAGATTTTTAGGTACAAACATGATTATAATGTAATGTTTATTAGTCAAACCATATTCTATCAAAATAAGATTTAATAATACTATTATTATCGAATATTACTACATCTTATTGTTATTCTCATTTGTCAAGTCATTATCTCCAAAATGATTATTTGACCAAATTTTAAATGGTGAAAAGCGATGCACTAAAACTTCTAAAAAGTCAAAGTGTAGATAAATTTATCAAAGTAAAAAAATTATTATAACAAATAATATTTTTTATTATTATTGTTTTAATACCCAAAATAAGGCAATATTTATTATTAATATTTAGAGAATTTTTCAAGTTTTTATAACTAAATGTTTTCAAATATTGTAGGAATTAAAACTAAATTTTATTCATAAAAATTACTATTTTTATTACTTATAATTAAAATTTTTTATAACTTATAATGTCGATTTTACATGGTAGTTGGCGATCTTTATCTCAAAAAAAATACTTTTTTCTTTGGGCTGAAAGTTGGCAAAATTTAGGGCAAGAAAAATTTGATTTAGATGCTACAAATATTTATGAATACCCTTTTTTAGTCAAAGATATTGAACAATTCAATTTATTTTTAAAAAATTATCAATTAGATTTAACTTCGATTATTTCCTCTGAAATTGACTTAAATAATCGTTGGACATCAGAGGTTATTTTATTACCAAGTCAAAAAAAACCTAAATCAAAAACAGTCGTCCCGATTTTATCTGAAGATGCAAAGGGCGATAAATTGAAATTAAATACAGTAATTTTTTATCCTTGGCAAGTAAAAGGATTGTACTTAGAAGCTGACGAAATAATTAATATATTACAAAAATTACCTTTGGGAGATACTAATTATTTAGGTGCAGATATTAAATTTTTTAGTCATCTTTATCGCTGGAATTTAGACTTAATTTGTCGGCGAAAATTTTTACCTATTTTTGTTAATAATAATCAAAGTTTATGGACACCTTTATTAGATAGTAATTTAGATCAAATTAGGTTAGCCAATTTTAATCAATCAATGCCCTCTTTATGCCGTAGTTATGGTGAAGATGAAGAAGATAATTTTATCGAGCCCCAAGAGTTAATTTTAGATTTTTTAGGTAATATTTTAAATCAACAATTAAGAAAAATTTTAGATATTTCTATTCCTAATAATTCAGCTTTAATAATTAATTCTTGGCTTCAATCTCTCCAAGAAAAAGAGGGCATTTGTAAGTTACCAGATCAGGAAAATAAACGATTATTTACTGCTTTAGAAAACTGGTTTTTACCTATTAAGGAAAGTTTGATAAATAATAGTAATAATTTAGTAGAAAAAAATTATCGTCTTTGTTTTAAATTAACTCCTCCTACTATCTCAGAAGAAACTCAAAATTATGCTGATTGGCAATTATATTATTACTTACAAGCTATTGATGATAATACTTTTTTAGTACCTAGTAAGAATATTTGGCAAACTTTAAATGATGAAATTATTATCGATTCTCGTATTATTGAAAAACCCCAAGAAATCTTATTAAAAGGCTTAGGTTTAGCTGCTCATATTTATGATCCTATTGCCGAAAGTTTAGAACAATCTACCCCTGAATTTTGTAATCTTAATCCGATTGAAGTTTATCAATTTATCAGAGGTATTGCTTGGCAATTAGAAGATAATGGCTTAGGAATAATTTTACCAAATGGTTTAACTGGCAGTGATAATGAGAAACGTTTAGGGGTAAAAATTGAAGCAAAAGTTACTCCTAAAAAAGGAGAAAGATTAAGTTTAAATACTCTCTTAAAATACAATTTAAAAGTAG
>CAZWLZ010000196.1:5018-7023 GCA_964634505.1 uncultured bacterium
AAAAAAGGAGAAAGATTAAGTTTAAATACTCTCTTAAAATACAATTTAAAAGTAGTAATTGGGGATAAACAATTATCACAAAAAGAGTTTAATAATTTACTTGAACAAAAGTCCCCTATTGTAGAAATTGATGGCAAATGGATTGCTTTACAACCTGCTGATGTCAAAGCAGCCCAAGATATTTTAGCTCAAGAAAATCAGCTATTAAATTTAACAGTTGAAGATGCTTTAAAATTAAGTTCAGGTAACAATGAAACGATCGCCAAATTACCCTTAAGATCATTTGAAACTAGCGGAGTTTTAGCTGAATTAATTAACAATATTAATAATAATAATTTAGAAATAATTCCCACTCCTCAAGATTTTACAGGAGAATTAAGACCTTATCAACAAAGAGGTTTTAGTTGGTTATCTTTCTTAGAAAAATGGAATTTTGGGGCTTGTTTAGCAGATGATATGGGCTTAGGAAAAACCATTCAATTAATTGCTTTTTTACTACATTTAAAAGATCAAGAAATGTTGGTTAATCCTATTTTAATAGTTTGCCCTACTTCTGTTATTAGTAATTGGGAAAAAGAGTTAAAAAAATTCGCTCCTAATCTTAATGTTTTAATTCATCATGGGGATAAAAGAAAGAAAAATAATCTATTTACTAAACATAGTAAAAACTATCAAATAATTATTACTAGCTATAGTTTAATTTATCGAGATTTGGCTACTTTAACTAATATTAAATGGCAAGGAATTGTCTTAGATGAAGCACAAAATATTAAAAATTTTCAGGCTAAACAATCTCAAGCTATACGCAAGTTAGATACGGAGTTTAAAATCGCTCTAACTGGTACACCCATTGAGAATCGATTAACTGAATTATGGTCAATAATGGATTTTCTTAACCCTAATTATTTAGGAAATAATCAATTTTTTCAACGTCGTTTTGCCCTTCCTATCGAAAAATATGGCGATCAAGATTCGCTAAATACGTTACGATCTTTAGTTCAACCTTTTATTCTTCGTCGTCTCAAAACTGACCGCAATATTATTGATGATTTGCCTGAAAAACAGGAGATGAATGTATTTTGTGGTTTATCGATTGAACAGGCTAATTTATATCAACAATTAATCGATAAATCTCTAGTAGAAATTGATCAAACTGATGGCATAAAAAGACGAGGTTTAATCTTAACTTTGCTAATGAAATTAAAACAAGTTTGTAATCATCCCGCTCACTTTTTAAAACAAACAGAAATCGATTTTAGTCATCGCTCTGGTAAGTTATTAAGATTAGAAGAAATGTTAGAAGAGTTATTAGCAGAAGGAGATCGGGCTTTGATTTTTACTCAATTTTCTCAATGGGGTAAGTTATTACAACCTTATTTGACTAAAAAATTAGGGGTAGAAATTTTATTTTTATATGGTGCGGTTAGTCGCTCACAACGGGAAGAAATGGTTGAACGTTTCCAAAATGATCCCCAATCACCCCCTATTTTCATTTTATCTTTAAAGGCTGGAGGCACTGGTTTAAATTTAACTCGTGCGAATCATGTTTTTCATGTTGATCGATGGTGGAATCCCGCCGTAGAAAATCAAGCTACTGATCGAGCTTTTCGTATCGGTCAAAAACAAAATGTTCAAGTACATAAATTTATTTCTAGTGGTACTTTGGAGGAAAAAATTAATGATATTTTAGAAGGTAAAAAACTGTTAGCTGAACAAACTATAAATTCAGGGGAAAATTGGCTAAGTGATTTAGATACTGACCAATTGCGTAATTTATTATTATTAGAAAGAAGTAGTATTATTGATGATGAAATTTAGTGATAAAAGTAAAAATAACCCCCCCTTACGAAGCAGGGCTGTTTCATTCTTAAGTAAGAAGAATGGGGAGAGAGGGAAATGGGGAGAGAGGGGGAAAAATGAGGTAATAGAGGAAAAAATTGACAAATTTAGTTTTTTTTCAACATTCAGAAAATTTTGAGCTATTTCAAAAATTGTCATAGCAGTC
>CAZWLZ010000197.1:0-7020 GCA_964634505.1 uncultured bacterium
GTTTGTAGCTACAAAACTCTGACCAGATGTAGTAAAGAGTGCATTAGCAGGAACATTTACTGATGGAGGATTAAAACCTGGTCCTGTGGATGTTGTACCACTCGCAGTCAATGTGGCCCCCGGAAATAAATTGGTAAAAGATAAGGCATCATTAGCTGAGAAATTTATATCCGATGCAGTAGCGCTTAAACCATAGGTATAATCACTACCTGATTGACCAAGAAAGACGAAATCCCAAGCGTAGCAAGGATTTACCCCCCCCGAAATTGTAGCCATTACTGCTGATGCAGAGGCTATTAAAAGAGATTTAGACTTAAAAAATTTTTTGTAGTTCATAGAAAAAAAAATATTTTTGAAAATTATAATTTATTTTGAGATAAAAAAACTAATTAATTTTAAATCTTGTGGCACAGGCATCCTGCCTGTGATGGATTTATTGTCTCTGCAAAAACGATCCCCCCCAACCCCCCTTAAAAAAGGGGGGAGATGGATTTAGCAGCATTTTACCGTAGGGGTAATTCATGAATTACCCCTACATTTGGTTCTTTTGCTTCGGCATTATTAAGGTTTTATGGCGATCGCCAATTAGAGAAAATATTTAATTCTTTTTTTTTGAAAGTTACTTTATAATTCTGACTATAACTTTATGATTATAATCAATTAAATATTATGCGTTGGGAATTTGGCAGACGAAGCGATAATGTTGAAGATAGACGCAATTCTGGTGGTTCAAAAGTGGCGATCGGTGGAGGTTTAGGGACGATTGTACTTGCTTTAATTGCCATGGCTTTAGGAATCGATCCTTCTGTGGTTTTACAGCAAAATTCAAGTCAAATTAATAATAATCAAACCGCAAAAATTAGCACTCCTGAAGAACAAAAATTAGCAGATTTTACTGCCGTAGTTTTAGCTGATACAGAAGATACTTGGAATGAATTATTTAGACAGTTAGGAGGCAAATATCAAGAACCCAAATTAGTTCTTTTTCGTGACGCTGTGCAGTCGGCTTGTGGTTATGCAGAATCAGCCGTAGGACCATTTTATTGTCCAGCAGATCAAAAAGTCTATTTAGATTTAAGTTTTTATGAAGATTTAAAACGCCGACATAATGCCCCCGGAGATTTTGCTCAAGCGTATGTTATTGCCCATGAAATTGGTCATCATGTACAGAATCTTTTGGGGATTTCTTCTCAAGTACAAAAAATGCAACGTCAAGTTAATGAAAAACAGAGTAATAAATTATCGGTAATGCTTGAATTACAAGCAGATTGTTTTGCTGGTGTTTGGGCAAATCATACTCAAAAATCTAAGCAATTTTTAGAAGAAGGAGACGTAGAAGAAGCCCTTAATGCGGCTAGTCAAATTGGGGACGATCGCCTCCAAAGTCAGGCTAGAGGCTATGTTGTACCTGATTCTTTTACCCATGGTACTTCAGATCAACGAATGTATTGGTTTGCCAGAGGAATGAAAACGGGCGATTTAAAACAATGTGACACTTTTTCAGCTTCAGCAAAATAATTTTAGGCGGTGGGAATCGAAAAAGTAAAATTACTACCTTTTCCTAATTCACTTTTAACTGTAATTTCTCCTTGTTGTAAAATTACTAATTGATTAACGATCGCCAACCCAATGCCACTTCCTCCAGAATAACTGGAACGAGATCGATCGGCACGCCAAAATCTCTCAAAAATATGAGGTAAATCTTCTTGAGCAATTCCTACCCCTGTATCTTCAATGGAAATTAAAACTTTTTTATTTTCCTGCCAAGCTGTAATGGTAATTTTTCCTTGTTCGGTATAACGTACGGCATTCCCTATTAAATTAACTAAAATCTGTTCACAACGATCTAAATCAGCTAAAACTAAGGGCAATTCTGATAAATAGTTTAACTCAAGAGTAGGTCCTTCATCTAATAATTGATCGGTAAATTTTTCTACTAAGGATTGTAATAAGGGTTGTAATTTTACTGGTTGTAAATTAATGGATAAATAACCAGCTTCGGCTTTGGATAATTCTTGTAAGTCTCTGGTTAATCTTTCTAATCTTTTTGTTTCTTTAATTAAACTTAAATATAGTTGGGTTGAAGGTTCAATATCGCCACTGGCTAACTCTTCTAAATAGCCAATTACAACGGTTAAAGGTGTGCGTAATTCGTGGGTTAAATCGCTTACTAATTCTCGCCTTCTTTTTTCCACATCTTTTAAACTACTAGCCATTAAATTGAAACTAACACTTAATTGATGTAATTCTAAGATTTCACTGTTAGGCATTCTTTTTTCTAAATCTCCTTCAGCGAAATTTTTAGTAATTTCTTTCATTATTTTCAAAGGTTTCATTATTCTTTTGGTAAGCCAATAACTGGCTACTCCAGCCGTGCTTCCTCCCACAATTATTGACCAATAAGTGCTAGTATTCCAAGCCGTTTGAAAGCCATCTATTAAATAGGTTTTAGCCGATCTAACGGTGAGAAATCCTCTTTTTTCTAATTGTTCTAATCTTAGTACAAAAAATTGCGGTGATGATATTTTGGCGATCGCCACAAATGAACCCAAGCCCACAATCATCACAATCAAATGAGATAAAAATAATCTCGTACCCAAACTTAATTTATTCATTTTTATTATTATCTATTATTTATTTAGTAAACATTTTGCCCCCAACACCCCAACACCCCAACACCGCATTACCCATTCCCCATTACCTATTTGTTAATAAGTGTAAATACCCAAGTCAAAATTACTTTTTTACGCTAAACTCATCTAAATAATTACAAACATTAAAATTTATTTACATAACTTTACATAAAATTAAGAAAAAAAATAATTATGAATTATTCTATCCCCTTAAACTCAGAAGAAATTATAGCCCTTGGTAATCTCAAAGTTTCTGAAGAAACCGTTGCAGTGGCGATCGCCGGAGTTGTCCAAATGGCCATAAAAGAAGGGCAATCTTTAGAAGAACTGAAAGAACAAGTATTACAAGAAGATTACATTTTAGATCAAGTACAAAGACTATGGTTAAGTAAAATGATTACGTTAGTTTGGAAAAAATTATCTTAATAATTGACAATAGGCAATTAATCATTAACAATAAAGGGTTAGAGAAAAGTGAATCAATTCTGAGAATCTCTAATTATTGCAAGAGTGAAACCTAAAATCAATAAACTATTTAAAAAAGTACGATTATTAGAACCCTTATCTAATATAGATCAAATTACCGATGTTTTAATTATTGATAGTCAAATTCAAGAGATTGAATCTAATATCAATATTGAGGATGAGAATATTAACATTATTGACGGTGATGGTTTAATTTTAGCACCCGGATTAGTTGATTTTTATTGTTATACAGGCGAACCGGGTTATGAAGATAGAGAAACTTATCTTAGTTTAACTAAGACAGCGATCGCCGGTGGTTTTACAAGAGTAACCATTTTACCATCAACAATTCCCGTCATGGACAATCCAGCAGTAGTAACTTTATTGCAACAAAAATTTAATTCTCAGCAAGATCAAGTGAAATTTTATTTTTGGGGTGCGTTAACACAAGATTTGGAGGGAAAACAATTAGCAGAATTAGCTGATTTAGCCACTGCTGGAGTTATGGGTTTTACCGATAATAAACCTTTTACAAATCTTAACTTAATCAGACGTTTATTAGAATATACTCACTCTTTTAATTTACCCATAGCTTTAAGCCCTTTTGATGTGAAATTACAGGCTAATGGTGTGATGCGTGAAAGTGAAATGTCTTTGAAATTGGGCTTAGAAGGTGATCCAGAAATTTCAGAAACTGTGGCGATTGCCTCTATCTTAGAGTTGGTAGAATTAACTAAAACTCCAGTGCATTTGATGCGTATTTCCACTGCCAAAGGAGTAAAAATGATTGCCCAAGCCAAAGCTAAAAATTTGCCTGTTACAGCGAGTGTAACATGGTTACATTTATTGTTAAATACGGACTCTATTTCTAGTTACGATTCAAATTTGAGGTTAACACCCCCTTTAGGCACTGAAAATGACCGATTAGCCTTAATTGAGGGCATAAAAAATGGGATAATAGATATTATCGCAACGGATCATTGTTCTTATACTTATGAAGAAAAAACAGTAGCCTTTGCCGAAGCACCTTCAGGGGCGATCGCCTTAGAGTTAATATTACCTTTATTATGGCAAAATTTAGTAGAAACAGGAATTTTATCAGCTTTAGAATTATGGCAAGTGTTAAGTGTCAATCCTTTACTATGCTTAAAGCAATCACCCATTGAGATTAAAGTAGGTGAAAAAGCCGAATTAATTTTATTTAATCCCCATCAAAGTTGGACAGTTACACCACAAAATTTACAATCTCTTGCTTATAATACCTCTTGGTTAGGGCAAGAAATTAAAGGCAAAGTAATAGGTAATGGGTAATGGGTAATGGGTAATAGATAATAGGTTTTTATGGAAGCCATATAAAAAAAGACTAAAAATTTAATTAATTACTAATAAAAAATCACTCAATAATTAATGTTACGAAAAACTTAGAATTTTACACACAAATGAATGTTACGAAAAATCCAAAATTTAACTCCCAAATTAATATTACGAAAAATTAAGCATCTTACTCCCAAATTAATGTTAAGAAAAATCAAGAATCAGACTCCCCCCTTCTTAAGGGGGGTTGGGGGGGTAAGTTTTGTTACTTTCTTTTTAATTATTATTTCCGCTTGTAATTATCAATCTATATCAATAATTGCTCCTCAAAAACCAGCATTTCAATTAAACTTTGAGCAAAAAATTGACTACACTTTTCAACTAGCTAAATACAAATTATTTCAAACAGTTAATTATTTACAAAAAGACAAAAAAAATAAATATTCTTATCCAAGTTTTACCCAAAATAACGCCTTAAATAATAATCAGAAATCACCAATTTTAGACGGTTTTTACCATCGAGATAGTAGCAAATTTTGGGCGGCTGGTTATTTTCCTGCATTACTTTGGAAAATGTCTGAATTAGAATCTGATTTAAAGTTAAAAAATTTTTGGTATCAAAAAGCTATTTATTGGAGTCAACCTTTACGTAAACAGGCTGAGAGTGATTTCAAAGATATGGTTAGTACTAATTTATTTGTTTTTAAACCTTGGTACGAAAATAGTGTAGGCAAAGAAAAAGAACAACAATTATTGACGATTTTTAAAGGTGCTAAATCTTTGAGTAATCCCCTTGATTTGACCACTAAACAAGGCTTTTTTGCTGAAGATATAGGGGTTATTGGTTATTTTCGGAATGCTGAGCGTACTGATAATTTAACTCATTGGCACGCCTTTATGGATCATACTATTAATGTTGAACAATTATTATGGGCTGCTCAAAATGATAAAGATGGGCAACAAGCTAAAGCATGGGAAACAGTAGCCATAACTCATTTAAAAACTTTGGCTAATACTATGGATAAATATCGTAAACCGGGTAAAGATGGTACTTGGCAAAGGGGTTATTTTGAAATTAATCCTAAGTCTCCTAATTATGGCAAATTTTTATTTAATGAAGGTAAACAAGGCTGGCGAGATGATAGTACTTGGTCGAGAGGGCAGGCTTGGTGGATTTATGCTACTTCTGTTGCCTATCAATATACTCAAGATTCAGAAATTTTGGCGATTGCCAAAAAAGCAATTAATTATTATCTCAATAACTTGCCCGACAGATTTCCTGCAAAATTAAGAATTAAAAACGATTTTATACCTCCTTGGGATTTTGATTATGCTAAGTCAGTTAATCCTAAAACCGAAAAAGATACTTCGGCAGCGGCGATCGCCATTGATGGTATTTTAAAATTAGTAAAAGTTTTACCCCCTGAAGATAAGGATAGACAGAGATATTTAAAGGATGCCATCACTACTTTAGAGCAATTAATGTCTCCTGAGTATTTAGCTACTGTCGATAATTCCATGAGTATTTTACTTCATGGCTGTTATCATCATTTTAAGTCAATTACCCCTACTCCTGCCTATGATAATGGCTTGATTTGGGGAGATTATTTTTTTATTGATGCCTTACAAACTTATCAATCAATTAATATTGATTCAAAAAATTAATATTTTTAAAAATATATTTAATTTATTCAAAAATAGTGCTATTTAGCCATTTAAAGACTTGTTTCAATCAAAATTAACCCAAATTAAACAAAATACTTGACATTTTTAAGTAAAAAAAATATATTTGAACACAAGTAACTAAAATTATTAATTACAATCGTAAAAATTAATGAACAAATTAACAAACTCTATCGCCACCGCAACTCTTCTTAGCTTAACAGCTATGATGGGAGTCAGTGAAATGGCTCAGGCTGCCGCTATCAGAGATATTTCAGTATTTAATACCAATACTTTACCTCGTAATGATGACGGCTCAACTGGATTAGTTCCTATTGGTTTTGATGCTAACTTTTTTGGCGTAATGCGTAATGCTGGATACGTTAACAATAACGGCAATTTCACCTTCGATCAACCGTTAGCAACCTTTACTCCTTTTGATTTAACCAGCACAGGAAGACAAATTATCGCTCCTTTCTTCGCTGACGTTGATACCCGTTCAGCTGGCCAACCTGTTCGTTATGGAAGCGGTGTTATTAATGGACAAAAAGTTTTTGGAGTTAATTACCTTGATGTGGATTATTTCCCATCTAGTGTTGCTCATACTGCTAGAAACTTTTTCCAAGTAATCTTAACAGATCGCTCTGATATTGCTGCGGGTGATTTTGATATTGAATTTAATTATGATCAAATTCAATGGGAAACAGGCGGTGCTAGTGGTGGTAATGCTAATGGTTTAGGAGGAAATTCCGCTCGTGTTGGTTATTCTAATGGTACGGGAGCTCCCGGTACTTTTCTTGAATTACCCGGTTCTGCTGTTAACGGGGCTTTTCTTGATGGTGGCATTAATGCTTTAATTAGCGGTAGTTTAAATTCTAATGTACCAGGTCGTTACATTTTTAATGCTCGTAATGGGACAATTCTTCCTCCTGATCCTCCTCAACCT
>CAZWLZ010000198.1:0-7005 GCA_964634505.1 uncultured bacterium
ATGATGCTTCCCTCTCTTATGAACCAGAAACCTCTAGTGCTATGGGTTTTGGTTTTCGTTGTGGCTTTTTAGGCTTGTTACACATGGAAATTGTGCAAGAGAGATTGGAGAGAGAATATAATCTTGATTTAATTACTACTGCACCTTCAGTAATTTATCAAGTAACTTTGAGTGATGAAACGGTTATTACTGTTGATAATCCGAGTCAATTGCCTGATCCGCAAAAACGTATTAAAATTGAAGAACCTTATATTAAGGTAGAAATGATTACTCCTGAAGAGTTTGTCGGTACTTTAATGGAGTTATGTCAAAATCGACGTGGTATTTTTCAAGATATGCGTTATTTTGCTAAAAATCGTACTAATTTAGTTTATGAGTTGCCTTTAGCTGAGGTAGTTACAGACTTTTTTGATCAGTTAAAATCTCGCTCTCGTGGTTATGCGAGTATGGAATATCAGTTAATTGGTTATCGTGAAAATCCTTTAGTGCGTTTGGATATTCTGGTTAATAAGGATGCGGTGGATGCTTTGGCCATGATTGTCCATCGGGATAAGGCTTATAATGTCGGCCGGGCTTTGACTGAAAAGTTAAAAGAGTTGATTCCTCGTCATCAATTTAAAGTCCCTATTCAAGCGGCCATCGGCACTAAGGTTATTGCTAGTGAACATATTCCAGCTTTGCGTAAGGATGTTTTAGCTAAGTGTTATGGTGGTGATATTAGTCGTAAGAAAAAATTGCTACAAAAACAGGCTAAGGGTAAAAAACGAATGAAGTCTATCGGCACTGTTGATGTGCCTCAAGAGGCTTTTATGGCTGTTTTAAAACTGTAGTTATGATTAGCGATCGCCACTTGAATTAAATAATAGAAATTGGTTTAATTAAAAAGGAAGCTGAATTTTTGGCGATCGCCTCTCTAATTTTTATTTGATGTAATGTCACTAAACCATCATTAATAAAAGAATCTCTTAAGGCTAATTTTTCCCCTGAATTGAAATTAGTTTCATAAAAAACCTTTTTAATTCCAGCCGAAATAACTAATTTTAAACAAGAAATACAAGGTTCTAAAGTAACATAAATAATGGCATCATCCGTTGCAATGCCGTGCTTAGCTGCTTGGGCGATCGCATTCGCTTCGGCGTGAACAGCACGAGAAGGGATGGTTTTACTATCAGCACAAGTGCTTAAATTAGGATAGCAGAAACCTTGAGCTGTGCAATGAATTGAGCCTGAAGGTGAGCCATTATAACCAGTAGCTAGAATTTGGCTATTTTTGACAATCACTGCACCAACCGGGAAGGCTAAACAAGTAGATCGAGTAGCGGCTAATTTGGCCATCATCATAAAATATTCATCCCAATCAGGACGATTTTCTTCTAAATTTGTCATTGTTTTATAATTCTGATAAAAAAGGTAATAGGTAATAAAGAATAGTGAATTAATTCTATTAAAATAGAGGCCTTTAAAATTTAATAGATTTTTCATTAAATCGCCATTTTTTGACGTTTTTAAAGTTAATTAAGTTTATTTCTCCTAAAATCTTCTTAAAACCTAACACCTAATACCTAATAGCTATCACCTAATATCTTAAATCTTGCATAACTAAATCTAAATTTTTACGCACAGAAACAGCCGAAACTTGTAAAGCTTCCTTCTCCTCTTGTGTTAAATGTAATTGTAAAATTTGTTCAATGCCATTAAAACCTAAACGACAAGGCACACCTAGAAAAATATCATTTAAACCATATTCACCTTGTAAATAAACAGCAGCAGGTAAAAGACGAGATTGATTTAATAAAATAGACTCTACCATCACACAAGCAGAAGAAGCTGGGGCGAAATAAGCACTACCAGTTTTTAGCAATTTTACAATTTCTGCACCCCCATCTCTAGTACGCTGAGTCAATCTGTCAATAGTATCAGAATCAATTAATTCAGTAATAGGTACACCACTAACGGTACAATAACGAGGTAATGGTAACATTAAATCACCATGACCACCTAAAACCATAGCATGAACATCAGTAATAGATACTCCTAACTCAATAGAAATAGCCGCTTGTAATCTAGCTGAATCTAAAACCCCAGCCATACCAATTACTTTTTCTGGGGATAATTTTATAGTTTTCCATACTAAATAAGTCATCACATCTAAAGGGTTAGTAATAACAATATAAATGGCATTAGGCGAATGAATAACAGATTTTTGAGCAGCTTCAATAACGATTTGGGCATTTATTTTTAGTAAATCTTCCCTAGTCATATTAGGTTTTCTAGCAATTCCAGCTGTAATTACAATAATATTTGAATTAGCAGTATCCTCATAGGAATTTGTACCTGTAATTTTGCGATTATGTAACTCTACACTTTTGGCCTCAGTTAAATCTAAAGCAATACCTTGAGGCAATCCTTCGACAATATCTAACAAACATACATCAGCCAAATTATGTTCTAAAATTCTTTGAGCTAACGTACGACCAACATTTCCAGCACCAATTATAGAGACTTTGGGCGCATTGCAAAAGTTAGTTTTGAAAAATGATTGATTCATAATTTAATTTTTTACACCAAACCAATTTTAATTAAATAAACTTTGTAAGTCTTTTAATTAGCATAGTATGGTTATACTGCATTAATCTTTTTCAAAAATTCTTTGAAATAAAAATTAATATTAATTGGCTATTTCTAAATTATCGAGACGAAACCAAATATTAGGATTAGGGGTATAAAATCTCACTAAGGCATATTCATCATTTAAATCAACTATTTCGCCTTTACTTTCAAAAATATAGCTAGGAAAACGATTATCACTAGCTTTTGCTTCTAAACTACCGATTAATTTTTCTCTAATTGCTTTAACAAAAGTACCTTTTTTCATTTTGACTGTCATAATTTTTTCTTATGTTTATTAAATATTTGTTTTTTTGTGTAAGTTATTTTAAATAATAAACTAATAAAGTATCTTTTTTATCACTCTTTAGTTAAATATTTTAGTGATTTAATTATAATTAAGCTGGCCTTTTTGTTTACTCTACAAATTAAAAAAAAAAATTAAAATGGAATTTGAATGGGATGAAAATAAACGTCAAACAAATATCATTAAACATGGTATTGACTTTATTGATGCTCAAAAAATATTTAATTATGAGACAGTTACACTAGAAGATAATAGATTTAATTACGGTGAACAACGATTTATTGCATTAGGATTACTAAAAGGTAAAATTATTGTAGTTATTTACACAGAAAGAATATCATTAGAATTATATTTGCTAGAAAAGCGACCAAAAATGAACAACAAATCTACTTCAATGAAATCTATGACTAATTGGGAAAGATTAAACTCAATCAAAGATGAGGATATAGACTTTTCCGATTGCCCAGAAATTACTTCAGAAATGCTAAAAACAGCAACCATTCGGTCTGGTTTGAAGTCATCAGTAACAAAACAAGCATTAACTCTTTATCTTGATGATGAAATAGTTACTTGGTATCAAAAAAATGAAGAATCTCACCAAGCACAAATTAATACTTTATTAAAAGAATACATAAAAAGTCATTAAATTATAAATGGAGATCGCCATTTATAAAACTTAAGATAAAAATTTAGGATCACTTTTTCAGGCTTGTTCCTCTTTATTTAAATAATGTTAAAATTTTTGATTTTTCATCAATAATTGGTTTAATATCATTTGTTAAGAATAATTAAGTAATAATAAAATTGTAGATATGCCTGAAAATAAGACTTTAGCCATAAATATAGCTTTAGAAGAATATAAAGCTTTGAAAAGTCAAATTGTTTCGCTCATAGGAATTAGGTCTAATATAATTATTTTCGGTCTTGCTGGTATTGCTACTTTAATTAGTGTGGGAATTGCCTCTATTCCTAAAATACCCATTTCTACAACTACAATTATTGATAAATCTTCTGTTGAAGTAACATCTCCCCAAAGTCGAACTACGGAAACAACTATAAGATACGATGGTAATAACCCCCCAAAAATAATTGGAAAAGAAATAAAAATAATTGATACTTCTCCAAAAAAAGAAATAACTATAAGTACAACTCCTGAAAGCACAATACAAACTTATCAATATGCCCAAAAAGAAGCAATTGATAATTTTTATCAACTTAGTTTTTCTTCTCGATTACCTTCTGCTATTATCTTAGGAATTGTTGTTCCCTTTGCTTGTGGCACTATTATATATTTTTGGTATCTTAACCATAAATCTATTTTATTGACTGGCCGTTATATTGCTATTAATTTAGAAGCTAAGATTAATCAATATTGCAATTTTGATGATAATAATCCAAAAGAAAAACCTCTTTTATGGGAAAATTATATGCAGACTCTTGAATTTGGATTCAGTGATGTTTTACCTGTGTTTTCTTTATTTTTTGTCATTGGGGGGGCGAGTTTTTTTGGAGGTTTATTTATTTGCATATCATGGAGTCAATTGCTTCCGCTTTCATGGCTTTCATGGGTTCCATCGCTTCCATGGCTTTCTCCGTTTCTCCCATGGGCAAAAGTACCTTATATTTTAGGTATTATTTCAGTGATTATTTCTATTATTCCTACAATATATTTTATATTATTACAAAAAATATTGTATTTACAAGATATTAGGGATTTTGAAGGATCAAAAGAAAGAATTAGTTATGATGCTTTAAAAAGTTTGGATAAAAATACAACAGGAAAAGAACAGAACAAAAAATTAACAAAAGCAGAAAAAGAGCAGATGATCAAAAAATTAACAGAAGCTCCCATTCCCAAGATTTATTGGAGACAAAGGCTATAATATAAATTTACTATTTTTAATGCTAATGGATACCTTAACATCTCTCTCTTTACCTTCTGAATTAGAATCTTATCGTCTGGAAATTGAAAAGACTTTATTATCTTATTATCAAATAAAAATTACTCCTAATAAAACTAATTATCAACAAAGTAAATTAGGGGGTTATCCTTATTTTCCTAAAAATAGTGATTATCCGAAAAACAGTAAGGGTGAATGTTTACGTTTATTAGTACAATTAAATTTTAGTGAAATTCCCTCTTTATCGAATTTTCCCACTAAAGGTATTTTACAAATTTATCTTGATAGTGATCATGAAATTTATGGATTAAATCTTGATAATCCTTGTAATCAAGAGTATTTTCGAGTTTTATATTTTCCTGATATTGAAGAGAATGAGAATAATTTAATTACTGATTTTGATTTTTTATCAAATATTTTCGCTAATTTTCATCTTTTTCCTATTATTGGGGAATATAGTTTAGATTTTATCCCTCAAGTTGCCCCTATTTCTCCTTCTGATGAGTCTTTTGATCAAGTAATACCTTCAAATGATACTAATGATCATTTAATCGAATTATATTGGCAATTTTATGATCAAAACTATACCACTTTACAGCATAAATTAGGAGGTTATCCTGATTTTATTCAATGTGATCCTCGTGTTGGTATTTTAGCAGATGTTGCTGATCCTTATATTTTGTTATTACAAATTAATTCAGAATATTTTAATGAAAACCATGATATTTGTTGGGGAGATGCGGGGATTGCTAATTTTTTTATTCGAGTTTCTGATTTAAAAAATCTTGATTTTTCCCACGTTTTATATAATTGGGATTGTAGTTAATAAATAGGTAATAGGGAATAGGTAATAGGTAAGAGGTAAGACGTAATAGGCAAGATGTTTGTACCACGCTTGTATTACAAGGTAAGATTAAAGAATGAATAAAGATAAATTAGGATTACTTCCGACTCAAGCGGGAGTCTATTTTATGAAAGATGAAGAGGGAAATATTCTCTATATTGGCAAGGCTAAAAATTTGCGAAATAGAGTTAAATCTTATTTTCAAACTTCTTCAAATTTAAGTCATCGTATTAGTTTAATGGTGAAACAAATTAGAGATATTGATTTTATCATTACCGATACGGAAGTAGAGGCTTTGGCTTTAGAATCTAATTTAATAAAACAACATCAACCTTATTTTAATGTACTTTTAAAAGATGACAAAAAATATCCTTATTTATGTATAACTTGGTCAGAAAATTATCCCCGTATTTTTATTACTAGAAAAAGACGTTTAACTAATAAAAAAGATCGTTATTATGGCCCTTATGCTGATACTAAAATTTTACGTCAAACCTTAGAAATCGTTAAAAATATTTTTCCTTTACGTCAAAGACAAAAGCCTTTATATAAAAATCGTACTTGTTTAAACTATGATTTAGGCAAATGTCCGGGAGTTTGTCAAGATTTAATTAATCCCGAAGATTATCATCAAATTATTAACAAAATTGCGATGATTTTTCAAGGTCGCACCATCGAATTATTACATTTATTAACAAATCAAATGGCGATCGCCAGTGATAATTTAGACTTTGAAAAAGCTGCAAAAATAAGAGATCAAATTAACGATTTAGATAAATTATTTGCCCGTCAAAAAGTTAATTTACCTGATGATACAATTTCCAGAGATGCGATCGCCTTAGTAGGTGATGGGGAATATTGTTGTATTCAATTATTTCAAATTAGGGCTGGAAATTTAATAGGAAGATTAGGCTTTTTTGCTGAAATAAAAACAGATTATTATGATGTTTTACAAAGAGTTTTAGAAGTCCATTATCAACAACTAGAATCGGTAGAAATTCCTAAGGAAATTTTGGTTAATTATACGTTACCAGATGAAGAAATTTTAGTTAATTGGTTATCAGAAAAAAAGGGACAAAAAGTTAATATAATTTGTCCTCAAAAAGGAATTAAATCAGATTTAATTTTAATGGTAGAAAAAAATGCCAAAATCGAATTAGAAAAAACTCAACAAGCCAAACAAAGTAATTTAGATGCCTTAAAAGATTTAGCAAAAATTTTAAATTTAGATTATTTACCTCATCGAATTGAAGGTTATGATATTTCTCATCTACAAGGATCAAATGCAGTAGCATCAAAAGTTGTATTTATTGATGGTATTCCAGCAAAAAAACATTATCGCCATT
>CAZWLZ010000199.1:0-6999 GCA_964634505.1 uncultured bacterium
TTACTGTCTAACTTAATTTCAATTTTTGGACATTTTTTCTTTAATTCTATTTTGTGTTAACTTATTTCACAACAAGTCTATTAATAAATTTATTAACTTTTAATTGTATTTTTTGCTGTTCAACTTCCGAAATATGGTTATAAAGTAAAGCCGTTTCTTCAGATAATTTAATAGTAATTTCAGTTTTTGTTTTCATCGTTTTTTAGGTATCAGATAGTACAACTCAAAGATAAAAAATTGATATTAACTTAATTTGAAGTTAGCTTTTTATATTTTGGCTTGTCTTTCTTTTTCCATAATTATTAAGATTTTTATTAATTTTTAATTCTTCCAAAGAAAATTAATTGATAATTTGCAGATGGCGATCTCCAAAATTAGTAAAAAAGAACTTTCACTAGATATAATAAAAATTAGTTATTATTGACAACAAAAAATAAAAAAAATGCCACAATTTATCATAACGTGGATTGCCACGGCCGCATCGATGATCTTAGCTTCCTATCTTATTCCGGGTATAGAAATAGATAATACCATAACAGCTGCTTTAATTGGTGCTGTATTTTTTGGGCTAATTAATGCCATAGTCAAACCTTTATTATTGCTTTTTACCTTACCTTTAACCATTCTTACCTTAGGTTTATTCTTATTTGTAATTAATGGTATTTGTTTTTATTTAGTAGCTTATTTCACCCCAGGTTTTACTATAAATGGTTTTTTCGATGCCCTATTTGGTTCAATAATTGTTTCTATAGTATCGGGAATTATAACCAAAATATTTGAAAATAAATAACAATTAAGAAAAATTACTTAAATAAAATAAATAAAACTATCTTCTGCTAAAAAAGATGTAACCAATTTTACAGTGTTTTTACCGATGTTAAATTATAATAAAAAAAATAAGCATTTCAACAAATCAATAGTAAATTTTTTGACGAAAAAAGGAGAGAAAATTAATTATGGACATCATAGGCTTAGATAATTTAGTAATTCAAGGTGTTTCTCTAGCGGAAGTACAACAATCATTAAGCATTAACTGTTTTGATACCACTTTTAAACGGAAATCAGATTTACCCAAAAAATTTAAAACAAAAGCTTTAAATTTATCCGCAGAAATTGTAAAAACTGGAATTAAAAGTTTTGTGACAGAAACCAATTATTCTTATACAGTTTGGGAAGAGGAAAAAATAGAAAAAACAGATTTATCATCAATATTAGATGATCAAATAATGCAAGAATCTGAATCTGAAAGTTCTTTGTCTTCTGATGAGCTTAATAAAATTGATTATACTTATCAATATAATCAACCATCATCAGAAAATATTATTAAAGATTTTAATTATAAATCAACACCGATGACCATAAACGAAACAATACCACTTAATAGAGAAACTTCTTCTTCTACAGCTCAACAAATAGGGATAACAAATGTTGATGAATTAAAAGTTACAGAAGAAGTTAACCAAAAAAATACTACCATTAAAAAAACAAGAACTTATCGGGGTATTGTCTATGAATTATGATTAAAAATATTACAAATTATTAAAATAAATATGTTAAAAACAAGTTTATTGTAAATAGTTATTGCAAAAGTTGAGTAGTCTTTAAAATTAGCTTTAAACTGAGGGTAAATGTTGTAATTAAAAATTAGGAGAGAAAGAAATGAACCCCGAGAAAAAATACAAAATGGTTTGTACTCTAACTTTTGGTGATATTTATGGTCAAATTATTGTTTGGTTAGGAGTAATTTTTATTAGTTTAGCAAGTACATTAGCATTATGGAGCGCTACAAGACAAATGTATGCTTTTGTGACGATCGCCTTAGTTTTAGTTATCTCTTTACCTTTCCTTGTGTTTGCTTTTGTTTCTACTTTATTTAATCATATTGAATTTATACCTTTAGAAGAAAATCAATCTTCTAAAACCTCCGCTAATAGACAAAAAATGTCTCAAAATCCTATTCAAGCAATTAGTTAATTGACAATTGACAATCAACTATCAACTAAAGTAAAGTGAACAGAGTACAAAGTATAGCTAATAACCGATCAATAACAGATTATAAACTATCACTGATTTCTGTTCACCCTTAACCTATTGCTTGAAAAAAATAAAATAATGTACGAAAAATTAACTCCTCCCGATCTAGGGGAAAAAATTACCTTTAATAATGGACAACCTATTGTACCTGATAATCCCATTATTCCTTTTATCAGAGGAGATGGCACGGGTGTTGATATTTGGCCAGCTGCTGAAAAAGTTTTTAATTCTGCTGTAGCAAAGGCTTACGGCGATCTCCGTCAAATTCATTGGTTTAAAGTTTATGCTGGAGATGAAGCCTGTGAAAAATATGGCACTTATCAATATTTACCTGAAGATACTTTAACCGCTATTAGAGAGTATGGTATAGCTATCAAAGGACCTCTTACAACCCCCATAGGAGGAGGTATTCGCTCTCTTAATGTGGCTTTACGTCAAATTTTTCAATTATACGCTTGTGTGCGTCCCTGTCGCTATTATGCGGGGACTCCTTCACCTCATCGCTACCCTGAGAAATTAGATGTAATTGTTTATCGTGAAAATACGGAAGATATTTATTTAGGTATTGAATGGCCTCAAGGTTCAGAAATTGGCGATCGCCTAATAAAAATATTGAATGAAGATTTAATTCCTGCTACCCCTGAGCATAAAAATAAACAAATTCCTCTCGATTCAGGTATAGGCATTAAACCAATTAGTAAAAAAGGTTCACAAAGATTAGTTCGTCGTGCCATTGATAATGCTTTACGTTTACCTAAAGAAAAACAAATGGTGACGTTAGTACACAAAGGTAATATTATGAAATACACTGAAGGTGCTTTTCGTGATTGGGGTTACGAGGTAGCAACTAAGGAATTTCGTGATCAATGTGTGACGGAAACAGAATCTTGGATTTTGAGTAATAAGGAAAACAATCCCGACTTAACCATCGAAGAAAATGCAAGTCAAATCGAACCGGGATATAATTCTTTGACACCAGAGAAAAAAGAGGCTATTTGCCAAGAAATAAAAACGGTTTTAGAAACGATTTGGGAAAGTCATGGTAATGGTAAATGGAAAGAAAAAATCATGATCAATGATCGTATTGCTGATAGTATTTTTCAACAAATCCAAACCCGTCCAGATGAATATTCTATTCTTGCTACTATGAATCTTAATGGCGATTATCTGTCTGATGCGGCTGCGGCTATTGTCGGAGGCTTAGGCATGGGGCCTGGGGCGAATATTGGCGATAGTTGTGCTATTTTTGAAGCTACCCACGGCACTGCCCCTAAACACGCTGGATTAGACCGTATTAACCCCGGTTCGGTCATTTTATCGGGTGTGATGATGTTAGAGTTTATGGGATGGCAAGAGGCTGCCGATTTAATTAAATTTGGTCTTAGTCAGGCGATCGCCAATGGGGAAGTAACCTATGATTTAGCTAGAATGATGACTCCTCCAGTTGAACCCTTAAAATGTTCAGAGTTTGCGGATGCTATTATTAAAAATTTCTCTTAATAAAAAAAATTCCCTTGTCAATTCTTAATTACAAGATAAATGCCCATTACACGCATCATAACTATAGTAGTAGGAGTTTGCATCATTTTAGGTTTGATGCTGTGGTTGATTAGTGGCTTATCTCGACTCTATAGTGAAATTGCGTGGACAAGCCCTTTATTAGCCAATTTTTTAATCTTTATCATAATAATTGTATTAATTGGCTTAATAGGGGCATTTATTTATTATTTCGGATTTTTTCCTACTAAAATTAAAGGCAAAAGACAAAAAACAAAACGTTTTACAGGCCAATTACCTGAACAAAAAAATGAAATTGCTACAGAAAATTTAAAAGCAGTTAGAAAACAAGTTACTCAAATTCAAGATCAAGTCGCCAAAAAAGCCTTACTCTTAAAATCCAAAGAAATTGAACAAAATTTATTAAAAGGGGCTTTAAAAATAGTTATATTTGGTACAGGAAGTGCCGGGAAAACCTCTCTAATTAATGCTTTAATGGGAGAAATGGTCGGCGAAGTACAACCTAGTATGGGTACTACGACAGAGGGTATTACTTATGAAATAAAATTACCTGACTTAACTAGAGATATTTTAATTACCGATACGCCCGGCATCCTTGAAACTGGTTCACCGGGAGAGATTAGGGAACAATTAGCCCGTGAGTTAGCCACAGAAGCTGATTTATTATTATTTGTGTGTGATAATGATTTAAGAGCATCGGAATTTAATCCTTTACAAGCCTTAGCACAAATTGGTAAACGTTCACTTTTAATATTCAATAAAATTGATTTATATTCTGAAGAAGATCAAGCAATAATTTTAAATAAATTACAAGAAAGAGTAGCAAATTTTATCTCTAAATATGATGTAATTGCTGTTTGTGCTAATCCTCAAACTGTTCAGTTTAAAGAGGAAATTATTAAACCAGAACCAGAAATCATGCCTTTAATTAAGCGTTTGGCGATCGTTTGTCGTGCCGAAGGAGACGATTTATTAGCAGATAATATTTTATTACAATCTCAACGCTTGGGAGAAGAAGCGAGAAAATTAATTGATGCCCAACGTAAACGAGAAGCGGATAAAATTATTGTTCGTTATCAGTGGATTAGTGCAGGAGTAATAGCTGTAACCCCTTTACCCGTAGTTGATATGTTAGCAACCGCCGCAGTTAATGCTCAAATGGTGGTAGAGATTGGTTTAGTTTATGGTTGTGAATTAAAAAAAGAAAATGGACGAGATTTAGCACTATCTTTAGGTAAAACATTGGTTAGTTTAGGAGTAGTTAAAGGTGCTGTGGACTTGATTGCTAAAGCATTACAGCTTAATGTAGCAACTTATTTAGTAGGAAAAGCGATTCAAGGAGTTAGTGCCGCTTATTTAACTCGCATAGCAGGGAAAAGTTTTATAGAGTATTTTCGCCATGATCAAGATTGGGGAGATGGAGGAATTACAGAAGTAGTACAAAGACAATTCAAATTAAGTCGTAAAGAAGAATTTGTTAAATCTTTTGTACAAGATGCCATTACTAAAATAGTTACCCCATTACAAAATAATTTTTACTTGGAGTCTGAAGAGGATGATAATCAACTAGAAAATGAGAGGAAAGAAGGAGAAGAAATAGAAGAAAATGAGCCTAATTTTTATAATCGTAATTATGATTATATTGATGATTGGGAGAAAAAAGTTAATCAAAAATCAGATGAGTGGTAATTTTTGTATTAATGTTTGTTTATAAAAATTAATATTTATCGCCGTGAATTAGTAATTAAATAAAGTTAATTATCCTTTAATTATTAACGAGTAAAATGTGATGATCAGTAAAGATAGTAACGCCATTAATTGTATTTGTTGTCATCCTCTAATTAATCAATTTGTTAAAGAAATAACTCGGCGTAACTTTCTTTTAGGTGTAGGTAGTCTCGCCGCTACGGTTTTATCTTCTAAAATTGCTAATGCCCAAACAGAAAGTATTAACATTTTTGAAAAAGAGGAAAATAAATTTGATACTCTCAGTTTACCCATTACAATTTATACCGCTAAAAAAATTATTACGATGGAGTCTGATAATCCGATAGCCTCCGCTATGGCTATTCAAGGAGATCGCCTTTTAGCCGTTGGAAGTTTAGCACAAGTAAAACAAGCCCTTAATAATCAACCTTACGAAATTAACAATCAATGGGCGGACAAAATTATTTTACCCGGTTTTATTGAACAACACTTACATCCCCTATTAGGGGTTTTATCCATGGCACTAGAAATTATTGCCATTGAAGCGTGGGATTTGCCTCATCAATTTTATCCTGCTGCTGTTGATGAAAAAGATTATCTAGCTAAATTACAAGAAACTCTCAAAAAAATGTCATCAGAAGATAACCAAAAGACTTTATTTACATGGGGTTATCACCATTATTTTCATGGCAAAATTCGTCGCCCTCAATTAGATGCAATTAGTGGTGATCGCCCTATTGTAGTATGGCATCGCTCTTGTCACGAATTTATTTTAAATACGGCTGCCTTAAATAAATATGGTGTCAAAGAAACCGATTTACAAGGCAAAGGTTTAGGTAGTGAACAATCTAATTGGGAAGAGGGGCATTTTTACGAAAAAGGGATGGAGATTATTATTCCCTTCTTTGCTAAGGATATTTTGGCAAAAGAAAGGTTAGATTTAGGAATAAATTCTTTTAAAAGCTATTTACATAATAAAGGTATTACCACGATTTGCGAACCAGGCACTCAACGAAATAGGCAAATTCAGCAATATTGGGAAAGTAATTTAAACGGAGATGATGTTACTTTTCGTACTTATTTTATAGCCGATGGGCGATCGATTTACGATGAAATTGGGAATAAACCTGCTGAAATTTTAAGTACTACAAAACAATATCTAAGTTGGGGTAAAAATAAGGTTTCTTGGCTACCACAACAAGTAAAATTATTTATGGATGGGGCGATTTTTTCTCAATTAATGCAGTTAGAAGAAGGCTATTTAGATGGACATAAAGGGGAATGGATTACAACTCCTGAAAACTATACACAGGCATTTAAAATTTATTGGGATGCAGGTTATCACATTCATACTCATGTTAATGGTGATGCAGGTTTGGAAGTCGTAATTAATGCCTTAGCAGAAAGAATGGCAAATAATCCTCGAAAAGATCATCGTTTTACCATCGTACATTTTGCGGTATCTACCGATAGACAAGTAGCAAGATTGAAAGAATTAGGGGCGATCGTTAGTGCTAATCCTTATTATGTAACGTCTTTAGCCGATCAATATTCACAATTTGGCTTAGGTGGCGATCGGGCTGATAATATGGTAAGATTAGGCACTTGTATTAAAGAAGATATTAGCATTTCTTTACATTCAGATATGCCTATGGCACCAGCAGATCCTTTATTTCTAGCATGGTGTGCCGTCAATCGTCAAACAGTTTCGTGTAGAATTGCCTCACCTCAACAACAAAT
>CAZWLZ010000200.1:0-6971 GCA_964634505.1 uncultured bacterium
GTTAAAATTTACATATATTTTTATATTATATTGTGAAACAAGCATCTTGCCTGTTATCTTCTTCTGTATTTCTGATAGGCTAGAAGTCCATCCCACAATTATGAGAATTAGATAAAATATATAGCTTGTGATATTTTGTTATTAAGATGGAAAAGAAAATTGTAGCAATATTCGATTTTGATGATACCTTAACTACTCAAGATTCTTTCATGTCATTTTTTAAGTTTGTAGTAGGAAAATGGCCTTATTATTTGGGATTAATTATTTGTAGTCCAATTTTGGTTGCCTATTTCTTAAAATTACTTCCCAATTGGATGACAAAGGAAATTATGTTACGGTATTTTTTGAAGGGTTTATCATTGGAAAAATTAAATAATTTAGGAGTAGAATATGCTAGTCAAATTATTCCTAATTTGATTCGTAATGAAGCAATACAAAGAGTTAAATGGCATCAGCAACAAAACCATGAATTAATGATTATAAGTGCATCTATAGAAAATTATTTAATTCCTTGGGGAAAAGCTAATAATTTTAATTACATAATCTGTACAAAATTGCAAGAGAATAATAATTTAATTACAGGCAAAATTGACGGCAATAATTGTTATGGAGATGAAAAAGTTAAGCGTCTTCAAGAAATAATAAATATCGCGGAATATGAGATTTATGCTTATGGTGATAGTAAGGGAGATTTACCTTTATTAAACATAGCAAATCATAGTTATTATCGTAAATTTTCTGATGAATAAAATGAATAAAAATGATAGTTCATCTAAGTGGGAAAAAGGTTTAATTTGGTCAGTAATTTCTGCGGTAATTTTATATTTGGCGATCGTTTTTTATAGTGGGGCAGATCAATTTTTAACCGCCTTAAATTCTTTACCTTTATGGTTAATTCCAGCCTTATTACTTGTGATCTTTTTTGGTTATATTTTAAGATTTATTCGTTGGCAATGGTATTTAAAAACTATGGGTTATTCTGTGCCTATTAAAAGTAGTTTTCAGATTTTTTTAGCTAGTTTTGCTTTAACTGCATCCCCTGGTAAAGCTGGAGAATCAATTAAATCTTTATTTTTAAAACGTCGTCATAATATACCTATTTCCCCTACTTTGGCTGGGTTATTTTGTGAGCGTTTTACTGATGCTTTATCGGTGGTATTTCTAATATTTTTTAGTCTCTTTTCTTTACTTAAAGATCAACAAATTCCTTTAATAATTTTTATGTTATTTCAATTAGGAATTATCTTAATTTTACAAAATCCTAAGTTATTAAAAAGTAAAATATTTGAACCTTTAAAACATATTAATAAAGTCAAAAAATTGGTGATTAAAATAGAAGAATTAATTGATAATGCCAGTATTTTATTAAAGCCAAAAGTTTTGTTGGGAAGTACATTTTTGGCGGTAATTGCTTGGGGTTTAGAAGGCTTTGCTTTATATGAAATTTTTCACTATTTAGGAGTCACCAAAATTACTCTTTATCAAGCTATTTTAACTCATACTGCTTCTGGTTTAATTGGTGCGTTATCTATGTTACCAGGGGGTTTAGGAGGTACGGAATTATTAACTATTGGTTTGTCTCAAAAGTTTGGTGCAACGGTTAGTATTGCTACTACTGCAACTATTTTAATTAGATTATTGACTCTTTGGTTTGCTGTTTTTTTGGGGATTATCTGTTTAATTCAATTACAATCTATTAAAAATATTCCCGACTAATTAAGGTGTATCAATTTTAGCCTAACCTAACATCAATTAGGGTTTTGTTGGGTTTTGTGTCTCAACCCAACCTACAAAGTGTGTATCAATTTTAAATAAATTTACCTAAGAGAATTGCCAAAATTGCCCCTATTAAAGTATTAATGAAATTAACTATTTCATTGGTTAACCAATTATATTTTGTTTGTAATGTGGCACCGATTACACTCTCTAAATTAGTGGCTATAAATGCAGAAATCAGACAAATAATTACTCCGCTAAGATTAATCATTCCGATCAGATAGGCTATGATGGCGATCGCCAAAGAAGCTAAAATACCAGCTAATGTACCTTCTACACTTATAGCACCTTCTGTACCTCTAACCACTGGTTGTAAGGTAGTAATTAAAAAAGTATTTTTTCCCATAGCCTTTCCAATTTCACTAGCACAAGTATCTGATAATTTAGTGGCAAAACTGGCAACATATCCTAAAATTAATAAATCTCTTAAAGGAGGTGTTACAAATAACGTCCCTATGGCACATAATAAAGCTGTCAAGGCTGATCCCCAAACATTTTCAACTCCCCTCATGCCTCCTCTTTTTTCAGCAATGCCTTGCTCTTCTTTTTGAGCAATACCAATACGAGTAACTAATGAACCGACTACAAAATAAAACATAACTATTAAATAACCCTGCCATTGCAAAGTTGCCCAAATAGTGACACCCAAAAACCAACCATTCAAATAACCAAAAGGGGTTAGAAGTTTTTTAGGAATAAGAAAAGCAAGGATAATTAATACTGTATTTAAAGTTATGCCAAATAAATAAGGATTTTGCCAGTCTATATTTAGATTCATGATTATTATAAATAGGTTTTAGGTTTTCGATCCCCCTAAATCCCCCTTAATAAGGGCAGGGCTGTTTCATTCTAAAGAAAAAGCTATAATCATAGGGAGATTGGGTGATAGGGTGATAGGGGACAATGGGCAATGATAACAAGAGTGAGAAGTTTATAAAATTGTTTTTGAGACGGGGATGACAATTTTTGAAATAGCTCAAAAATTTCCTAATGTTGAAAACAAAACTAAATTTGTCGATTTTTTCCTCTATTACTTCTTTTTTCCCCCTAATTCCCCATTTCCCTCTCTCCCCATTTGTCTTACTTGAGAATGAAACAACCCTACTTTTGAAGGGGGGTTAGGGGGGTAATATTTCTGTTTAACCTTGTAATTTTTTCATTAAAAGCTGATTAGTCAATTTAGGATCGGCTTTACCGCCACTGTGCTTCATAATTTGACCAACAAAAAAGCCTTGTAATTTAGTTTTACCTTCACGGTATTGACTTAATTCTTCAGGATGTGCTAATAATACTTGATCTATAATATTTTCTAACTCTTTGGGATCAGAAATTGAAATTAAACCTTTACTTTCAACTAACTTTTTAGGTGATACACCTTTGGTTAATAATTCGGGTAAAATTTCCTTAGCTATTTTTCCGTTAATTGTGCCGTTTTCAAGCAACTGGATTAACTCTGCTAACATCACTGGAGTTAAGGCAATTTTAGTAATATCCAAATCAATATTACTATTTAAATAAGCAGCTATATCTTGAGTAATCCAATTAGTAGCAGTTTTTGCATTAGCACCATTGGCGATCGCCAATTCAAAATATTCAGCCACATCTCGATCATCAGTTAAAACTCTGACATCATAAGGAGAAAGTCCTAATTCTTCTTCATAGCGTAAGCGTTTTTGGGCAGGTAATTCAGGTAATTTGCTTTTTAAATCAGCAATTTTTTCAGGCGTAATTTCTAAAGAAGGTAAATCAGGTTCAGGAAAATAACGATAATCACTCGAACCTTCCTTTAAACGCATACTAAAAGTTTGTTGAGTACTTTCATCCCATAATCTAGTTTCTTGGAGTATTTTTTCGCCATTGGAGATCGCCTCAATTTGACGTTCAATTTCAAACTCAATAGCTTTTTGAATGGCACTAAAAGAGTTCATATTTTTGATTTCCACCTTAACCCCAAACTGATCTTGACCGACAGGACGCACCGAAATATTGACATCACAGCGTAATGATCCCTCTTGCATATTCCCATCCCCAATGCCCAAATAACGGACAATTCTACGCAATTCTTGGGCATATTCAGATGCTTCTTGACCACTTCTCAAGTCTGGTTCAGAAACTATTTCTAATAAAGGGACACCAGTACGATTGAAATCAACCAGAGAATGAGTTGAACCTGCGAGGCGATCGCTTCCTGCATGAACTAATTTACCAGCATCTTCCTCCATGTGTAAACGAGTAATACCGATAACTTTTTTAGTCACCTTTTTCGTTTTCTTCTCAACTAATTCAATCTCTAACTTGCCATGTTCAACAATGGGTAAATCAAATTGAGAAATTTGGTAATTTTTAGGTAAATCAGGATAAAAATATTGCTTACGATCAAATTTACTATTACTAGCAATATCCGCATTTAAAGCAATACCCATTTTAATAGCAGAATTTAAAACCTCCTCATTAAGTACAGGTAAAACCCCCGGATGACCTAAACAAATAGGACAAATATTAGTATTTGGAGGACTATCAAAATTAGTTGAACAATTACAAAAAATTTTACTATTAGTATTTAATTGACAGTGAGTTTCTAAACCAATCACCGCCTCATATTCAATTTTAGATGTAGTTTGTGTAACCATATTTTTTATAAAAATTAATTTAATAAATAGTAAAAATTTAATCAGACTTCTTAGTTATAAACAAAATCTGATTATCTCTATTTTAAAAGAAAGATTGTTAAGTATCTGACGCAAAATAAATTATATCTTTTAAAGTAATAAAAATTCTGTTTTATGCCTGACATCCGAGATTTAGTAAAACTCTTAATTTGCTATTCCCTATTCCCCAACACCCATTACTCATTTTATGGCTTAGTATTAACGCTTATATCACCATTAACTAAAGTTTGACAGGCTAAACGATAATTAGCAGGTTTTCTTTTTAACTTTTTCTCTTCAAAATCAGTTTTAGGGGATAAATTTTCCATACCAGTAACAATTTCTACCAAACAAGTGGCACATTGCCCATAACCACCACAATTCATTAATTTTCCTTTAAAAGTATAAAGATCGATGCCATTTTGTAACGCCTTTTCTCTTAAATTAGCACCATCTGCTGCTATAACTTCTTTATTTTCCTTCACAAAGTTAATATTCGCCATAAAAATTTCTCTCCTATTCATAATTTAATCTTTACTATATTAAGAAATTTTAAGAAAAATTACAAAAAATAAATCAAAATTACTTTCAGTTATCAACAGAAACTTTTTGTTTATTCAAAAAATTTTCATTATCTTGTTGAAGAAAAGAAATTAAATCAGACATAAAATAATCACTAGGAGTATTATTTTTCTCCTCTGAAACTTGAGCTAATTCAGGCTTAATAGATAAAAAAGATGAATTTATTGAGGGTATTTCTTCAGCTAAGCCGACCAGAATTAAAGAAAAAGCACTTTTTTGCACTTTTTCGATAGTTAAAGTTAATTTTTGAGCAATCTCAACTAAAGAAAGACTTGATTCCATTAAATGCCAGATTTTCGATTCATACACATCAAGATTGACATCTATTTTTGCTGTTTTATCCATAGCCAAAATAGAAGTAGCATGAGGTAATTTATTTAATAATATACTCCAATCTCTCAAACTTCTTAAACCTTTTAAAAGTAATTCTTTGGCACTGATACTTAAACCAGTCATTTCTTGGAAAGGGAAATAACGACTTTCTTTAAATAAAAAATCAGCTTCTTGTAATTGAAACAAAGGATTTACTTCTCGCATTATCTGAATACGAAAAATAAAATCCAAATCATGATCTGTTAGAATCTTTTTCTCTTTTAAATACAAACCTAAAGGAATATTAGATGTTTTATAAAATTTATTTAATATTTCCTGTTGTTCATTTTCTGTTTTAATCCAAGATCGTCTTCTGATCAAAGAAATTAAACATTTTCCATCTAAAGAATTACTTGTTGCAATAATTCTTCCTTTATTAAACCAAATATAATATTTTCTCTGCTCCGGATATTTATAGCCCGTCGTTTTTATAGCTAATAAACCTGTTTTTTCTCCTTGGGCAATAATTTGAAAAAGTTCACCTAATGAGAATTCTGTTAAATTTCCTTTAATCATGGTCTTTTTTATTTTAAATTTATTTAAACTTTATTTAAAATTTATTTAAACTTTATTTTATTATACTGTTATTTATAAACTCTTCATCTTGCAAAGAATGTAATATTTAAACATTAATGTTACCTAACAGAATCTAAAAACCGATGGTATTTTTAGAGTAGCAATGCCTACCCTATGTAGTTAAGTTAATTAAACAAAATATCTTTTCGTTTCTGAGTATAAAAGGCGATCGCCAAATAAATGAAGCTATGTAAAAGTAAAATTTGCCAAACCCTTCAATTTCAAATAAAACTCAAGAAAAATAATTTGTGTCAAAGGGATTGCTTAGTCAAGGTATAAAAATAAAAATGCAATAATCATCGAATAGTTACTATGTAAGATTTTTACGATCGCCAATAAGAACAAGTCATAACCAAAATCAGCAATGCCCATCTAGTTAATTTTATTATCTTTTTTTGCTCAAACTTTTTTTTTGAGAAGATTTTTTTTTCTTCTTTTGTTTGAAAAAACTGTCAATATGGTCAGCTATATAATGACTCATAGCCCCTAATTCTAAACCGATAAAAATGGCGATCACTACTTGCCAGTAGTCATGAATGATTAAATTAAAAGAATTATTTAAAAAATGTTGCCAATGCCAAGCAAAACCCCAAATAATTTGGGCAATGGTGACTAAAAAAATTGAAATTAGAAAAATAAAGAAAAATATATAAACTATTCGCCCTAAAGTGCCGATTAAAAAGCCATGAGAGAAAAACGAACGATGATTGATCATTTTTTGATACGGTAGCCATAAATACCTTAAAATGCCCCAACGCTTGAATTGGATGGAATAAATATCTAAATCTGGTCCAAACATGAAGGCACTAAATAAAAAACTACTGGTAATTAAAATCGTTAAAATTATGTTGACAGTGGCTAAAATGCTTATCATAACTACAAATGGAAGACAAATTAAGGTTAGGCGATCATGATTTTTCCCTGAAGGCATCTTGCACTTTTTTTTTGAGTATGTTATAATATGAAACGTCAAGGGCGATTAGCTCAGTGGTAGAGCGCCTGCCTTACAAGCAGGAC
>CAZWLZ010000201.1:0-6882 GCA_964634505.1 uncultured bacterium
CATCGTATTGGCGATCGCCATTCTGATAAATAACAATTTTTTTAGGACACCAAAAGATAATATTATTTTTTGGATAAGCAACCTTAAATTTATCAACAATTTCTTTTTCTAAATTGTCTTTATTATCTTTAGCTTCATAAACACCGTGACGAAAATATCCCTTTTTATAATACCGTCGGGTTTTATATATTTCTTACCAAATTTAAGAGGTGTTTCCAATACTAATAACCAATCAAATTGACGACAACAATAATTTAATAAGTCATCAAAAGGTTTTCTAAGTTCTGTTTCGTTTTTATAACTTGCTACTATTAAATTGTTTAATTCATCATAGTAAAGTTTAACAGGTTTGCTTGTTGTTTTAAGGTTAAGAGTAGAGGTCATTTTTAGTTAATTAATTGTAGTAATAGTTGCATTCTTTTCATCATTTTCTATTAATTTTACTCGCTCACTTATTCATCTTTTCTGCCATGTTTTTGATTCCTTTCTATTCGCTGAATTATTAAGTATTGTTTCAATATATAACTCAAGTTGCTACCTAATTTTTCAATTCTTACGAAATTAGCCTTGAACTAAAGTTCGCGGCTCAAAGCTAAAGTCAGCTAAAGCTGAATAAAATCAATGTTTTATAGGTTTTAGTGCCATTTTAACCTGTTTTAACGGGTTTAAGTTATTAGCTCGAACTTTAGTTCAGAGAGATTGGTGGGGATTGCAAGAAGTCTATTGTTTCGATAGGTAGCAACTTGGGTTATAGAACCCATTTGGTATCTATAATTTAGGAGATCGCCAAAGTAAAATCATCACAAAAACATCTTTAAAATTACAAAAAATAAATTTTTTGCTAATAGCTTAAACCCATTTTAATGGGTTAAAAGACGACTTAAATCTTTAAAACCTCGATCTTAGTGAGCTTTAGCTCACTTTAGCTATTAGCCTGAAATTTATTTCAAGGCTTCTTAAATTGATTTCAAGATTGTAATACAGACTAGATAATGATTCTAGGTAAGATACCAAATGGTTTCTATATATCAGATAGCAATTCTACTAAAGAGAAGTTTCAAAGATAAGAAGAAACTGAACGTAAAACATTGGGAATTATTAAATCTTGTTTAAATTCTAAGATAGTCTCAGAATAAGTCAAATAACCTGAATTTGTAAAAAATAAAAGCATTCGATTTAAAGCAAACCAAACTTCCTGATCAAATTCCCAATCTTTAGTTTTCGAGGAGTGGCAACTAATTGATTTTAATGCCCAAAAAAAATTATTCCGAACCAATGAGCCACCTTTTTTATATATGGGTAAATCTTCATTTTTGATATACAAAATCGTGTCTTTTATTTCTACTTTCATAATTTAAAGGGCAGTAACAGTTTCCGAAAATTACTTATTTTTACTTAACTTGATTCATTTTGCTTGATCATTATCTCTGTCACTAACTTAAGTATCCTTTTTTACAGATGATTCTTGCTTAAGTTTTTAAGAGTTTAAATGTTTCTCAATACGGCTATCAGGAATTAACCACATGATTGCCACTGAAGCGTATAGCAGACAAGCTAACATAGTGTTGACAAAAGATAGCACAATAGCAACAGCATACATTACTAATGATATTTTTCCCTTAGTATCTCGACCTATAGCAATGGCGAGGGTAGAATTTTTGCCATGACAATAAATAAGAACACGAGTTAAAATAAAGTAGGCGATCGCCGATAATAGAAGTACTACACCGTAAAGAGCGACAGGCCAAGGAGCAAAAGGTTTTTCTCCTATCCACGCTGTGACAAAAGGAATAAGAGACAACCAAAATAAAAGGTGCATATTAGCCCAAAGAACACTGCCGTTAATATGATTAACGACTTGCAATAGATGATGATGGTTATTCCAATAAATTGCTAAATAAATAAAACTCAAAACATAGCTAAGAAATATAGGAATAATAGGTATTAAATCGACTAGTTCAATTTCGTGAGGAACTTTCAATTCTAGTACCATAATTGTTAAGATAATAGCGATGACAGCATCACTAAAAGCTTCCAATCTTGCTTTTTTCATAAGTGTTACAAACTCCTTAATACTTAAGATTAATTTATCATTGTTTTCTTCTTCTGCGTAAATCCCCTAAAACTAAAACAGGTTAACTAATTGTACTAAGTAAATGGACAAAATAATTTGTATAGAAACAATGGGTTTAAACTTATTTTTCACCCTAAATTTAAAAAATAAAATTCCCAATTAATTGTCTCTAGGTACTTAAAGAAATAGAGTTCATATTACAAAAATTAAACTTTTAGGAAATTATCAAGAAAAGTACGGCTTTCATTGTATAATCTGAAAGTCACAATTACAGTATGTAATCAATGCCAGAAGCAGTTGGTGTAATTCAAACTTTAGGATTTCCTCCCATTTTAGCCGCATCAGATGCCATGGTTAAAGCGGCGAGAGTTACTTTAGTTTTTTTTGATATAGCCGAAAAAGGAGATTTTATCGTGGCTATTCGTGGTGCGGTATCGGAAGTAAATCAAGCAATGAATGCTGGATTAAAAGCCGCCACTGATACGGTTGGAGGAAAAGTTCAATCTCATTATATTGTACCTAATCCACCTCCTAATGTTGTTGATGTATTACCTATAGAATACACTGAAAAAGTACAACGTTTTCGTTAACAAAGTGATTAATCACATTACCAATATTTAACAAAAATTATTTTAATTTAATCTTATTTAAAAGGAGAAATTTTATGCCATCACAATCTGCTGTAGGTTCAATTGAAACCAAAGGTTTCCCTGGTGTTTTAGCCGCCGCTGATGCTATGGTTAAAGCAGGAAGAATTACCCTAGTTGGCTATATTAGAGTAGGTAGCGCTCGTTTTACCGTTAATATTAGAGGAGATGTTTCTGAAGTTAAAACAGCTGTAGCAGCTGGAATTGAGGCTGTTGGGCGTACAGAAGGTTCAGCTGTTGAATCTTGGGTTATTATTCCTCGACCTCATGAAAATGTTTGTGCTGTATTGCCTATTGATTATAGTGATGCTGTGGAAGTTTATCGTCAATCAGTAGAAGGTAGATAATCATTGATGGTTAACAATTAATAGAGAAAAATTTTTTATTCTAGTGGGTATAAATATTTTACCCACTATTAAGATTAATTTGATTTTTGAGAATAATTGGCGATCGCCAAAATATAAAATAAATGTAAAAACAATAATAATCCCCAGATACCACTAAACCAGTTAATCCATAACCAAGTAGCATGATAGAAATTATGAAAAAACCAAACGCTAGAATTAGCAGTAGCAAAAACAGCTACATGAACAGCAAAATTCATGCGATCATCTAACTTACGATATTCAGGATCATTACGATCAGGTTCACGAGGCCAACGTGGAGGCATATTTCCAACCCATAACTCTTAAATAATCAATAATCAATTTTACTATAAAAAGCAATAAAAATTTTTTATTGTTAAATCAATTTAATTTAATTAATATTTATTTCCATAATTTTTTGAGTAATTACTAACATTATGTCTAAAATATTTAAGTTTTTATCTATTACCAAACTATTAATTTTATTTTTAGTATTTGTTTTAAGTTTTACGATAATTATTCCCGTGCAAGCCTTAGATTATACTAAAGGAGACTTAAAAGAAAGTGATTTTTCAGGCCAAGATTTAAGTCGATCAGTCTTTAATAAAACAAATTTACGCAGTAGTAATTTTAGTAATACTGTTTTACATGAAGTGAGTTTTTTTGGAGCAAATCTTGACTCAGCAAACTTTGAAAATGCTGATTTAACTAATGCCATTTTGGATTCTGCTAGATTAACTAGAGCAAATTTCACTAATGCCATTTTAGAAGGGGTGATGGCTACCAATGTTAAATTTGAACAAGCTATTATCAAGGGTGCGGATTTTACTGATGTTATTTTGCGTCCAGATGTAAATAAAATTTTATGTGATTCTGCTAGTGGTACAAATCCTGTAACCCTTAGAAATACTCGTGATACTTTATTCTGTGATTATTTATAGTAATACTTTGCTATGTTTTAAAAATGTTAAAATTTGGTTTTCTCAATCTTAATAAATCTATCGGTTTTACTTCCCATGATTGTGTTGCTAAAATTCGACGTATTTTAAGCACCAAAAAAGTAGGACATGGAGGCACATTAGATCCTTTAGCAACGGGAGTTTTACCTATTGCTATAGGAAAGGCAACGAGATTAATACAATTTTTACCAACTCAGAAAATTTATCGAGCTAAAATTCGTTTTGGCATTACTACAAATACCGATGATTTAGAAGGAAATATTCTTGAGCAAAATTCTACTTTTCACTTGACTTTAGATCACATTAATACTTGTTTACCTCAATTTATAGGCAAAATTGAACAAATACCTCCTGCTTTTAGTGCGATTAAAAAAGACGGAAAGAAATTATATCAATTAGCAAGAAAAGGAGAATTGATCGAAGTATCAAAAAGAGAAATAGAAATTTATGAAATTACGGTTTTAAATTGGGTTAATCAAGAGTTTTCAGAATTAGACTTAATGATTAAGTGCGGTAGTGGTACTTATATTCGGGCGATCGCCAGAGATTTAGGTAAAATGCTTGGAGTAGGTGGCACTTTAGCTAGTTTAGAAAGAACTTTAAGTTGTGGTATGACGTTAGAAAATAGTTTAAATTTAGAACAAATTGAGACTAAAGAAAAAGAAAATAATTTAACCTTAATAGAGCCTGATTTTCCTTTAAAACATTTACCCTCTTTCATTTTCGCAGAAGAAGAAGCTAAACGCTGGTGTCAAGGGCAAAAAATAGCGATTGAGAGGCATATAAGCGAAGAAAATTGCTTAATTTACGATCACCATCAAACTTTTTTAGGTATAGCACAATTAGAAATAAACTCAGATTTAACGATTGTAATTCCTCAAGTAGTATTTTAAAAAATGTTCATCTTAGAATTAAGATGATATTACTCATAAATTGAGAATAAGACTTACTACAAAAAATAAACACAATAAGGCTTTAATATAAACTAAAAATATCTTGTTGATCATCAACAGAAAAGTCAAATTATGTCAAAAAGTTTGCCCCATAATAATATTTCAGCCGTCTTTAAAATTGATTCAAATATACAGAAAAGTTATAAAAGACTCCAACAACAGTTAACAGGTGGCTCAATATTTTTAATAGCATTATTTGTAATTGGTACTTTTTGGTATTGGTTGATCGAAAAATGGACTTTTTTAGATGCCGCTTACATGACCGTCATAACCCTTTCTACGGTTGGTTTTGGTGAAACTCATCCTTTAAGTCCAGAATCTCGTTTATTCACCATCATCTTAATCTTAATGGGCTTAGTAACCATTGGTTATATCATTAATCGTTTGACAGAAGCCTTTATTCAAGGTTATTTTCAAGAAGGTATCCTTTTAAAACAAAAAAGAAACGTGATTGATAAACTTTCAAATCATTATATTTTATGCGGTTATGGACGCACTGGCACTCATGTTGCTTATGAATTTCAAGCAGAAAATATCCCTTTTTTAATTATTGATTCTGGAATCGAAGAAATTGAAAAAGCTCAACAACTTGGATATATCGTCATGCAAGGGGATGCAACTTTAGATGAATGTCTTTTAGCTGCCAAAATAGATAAAGCCCTTTGTATAGTAGCTGCTTTAAGTTCTGACGCTGATAACTTATATACCGTCTTATCTGCTAAAACTTTAAATCCTAATATTAGGGCGATCGCCAGAGCAAGTACAGAAGAAGCTGTCAAAAAGTTACAACGAGCTGGGGCAGATGCTGTGGTATCACCTTATATTACAGGAGGACGAAGACTTGCTGCTGCTGCCTTACGCCCCCAAGTAATGGACTTTGTAGATGGTATTCTAACAGGTTCAGAAAAATCTTTTTATTTGGAAGATTTTTTATTAGATAAAAATTGTCCTTATCTAAATCAAAGCCTAATTCAAGCTCGATTAAGAGGAAAATCAGGAGCATTAGTTTTAGCAATTCGTCGTCATGATGGAGAATTAATTGCTGGCCCTACAGGAGAAACCCTAATGGAATTAGGAGACTCTTTAATTTGCATGGGGACAGCCGAACAATTACGCATTTTAAATGGCATTCTCGCACCACTAAATTTAAGTAAATCTTCTCGCGGTTAATAAATAATTATGATTATTATAGTTGATCATCAAATAACAAAATTAAAAATTTTAATTGATATTTTATCAAAAAGTTGAGAACATTAACCTAAATAATCTTATGCTATAAAATTATGAACAATCAATTAATATTTCATCTTGCTATACCCATAAACGACATAGATAAAGCTAAATTTTTTTATTGTGAAGGTTTAGGGTGTATTTTAGGTAGAGCAAATAACCAAGCCTTAATTTTAAATTTTTATGGACATCAATTAGTAACTCATAAAATAGAAGAACAATTAACGCCTCAAAAAGGAATCTATCCTCGACACTTTGGATTAATTTTTCAGGAAAAATCTAACTGGAATGAAATATTACTTCGTTGTCAAAATCAAAAATTAAATTTTTATCAACAACCCAAATTACGTTTTCCTAACCAACTAACAGAACATAACACCTTTTTTTTAGAAGACCCTTTTTATAACATACTTGAATTCAAATTTTATAAACATCAAGAAGCCATTTTTGGAGGACAAGAAATAAAAGAAATTGGAGATATTTAAAAAATATAAATTATACTAAAACCTTTATTCTCTCTATAAAATCAATAATTACACTAAAAAACTAACAAAAAATTAGCTAGAAAAAAGAAAAAGGTATTGACAAAAAAAAAGTAATTAGTTATAGTAGTAAACGTGCGGTTGAAACCAACGAAAGAGGTAAAAGCCGTCA
>CAZWLZ010000202.1:0-6831 GCA_964634505.1 uncultured bacterium
TCCTAACGTTAGCTCGTAGCGCTATATGAGTGGTGGTGCAATTCTTAATCAGAAAGGCGAATTAATCGGTATTAATGCGATGAGGGCTTATCCCATTTTAGGAGAACCTTTTGTTTATGAAGATGACTCAAGTCCGACTGAATCCATAAGAGAATCAATGATGAAATCAAGTTGGGGAATCCCTATTAATATTATTTTGGAGTTATTATGTCAGATCAATTTTAATTAGAATTTAGCTGAGTATGCCCTTAAAAATGAATTGGTTTCAAAGAGTTTTTTATCAAAAAAATTTTTTTCTTGTATCGGATATACCCATTAATTATTAACTAATTTTACCAAGCATGATCCCTATCAACTAAAATAGATAAAATCAATAAAATTAATAATTTGGAAAAATGTCATTTTCTTCAATAGCAGTAAGAGAACTTCCTTTATTTCCCCTAGCTGATGTGGTTTTATTTCCCAGTCGTCCTTTACCGTTGCACATTTTTGAATTTCGTTATCGCATTATGATGAATACAATTTTAGATGGCGATCGCCGTTTTGGTGTATTAATGGTAGATGGTGAAAAAGGAGAAGTGGCAAAAATTGGATGTTGTGCCGAAATAGTCCATTTTGAAAGATTAAAAGACGATCGCCTAAAAATCTTAACTATTGGCAAACAAAGATTTAGAGTTTTAGAATATGTTAGAGAAAAACCTTATTTAGTAGGGTTAGTTGAATGGATTGAAGATCAACAAATAGAAGATAATTTACAACCAAAAGCCAAAAAAGTACAAAATTTGTTACAAGATGTTATTCGTCTAAGTGCCAAATTAAGCGATCAAAAAATTGAATTACCTGACAATATTCCCTCTTTGCCGAGAGAATTATCTTATTGGATTGCGAGTAACTTATATGGTGTACCTAGGGAACAACAAACACTACTTGAAATACAAAATACTTCAAAACGTTTAGAAAGAGAGATGGAAATTTTAGAAAGTACCCGTAGCAATTTAGCAGCCCGAACAGCTTTAAAAGATGCTTTTAAGTAGTTTTCAATTAATTAAAAATTAATATTTTGCGTTGCTTGTTGGTCATTTATCTTGAAAATATCATAATTACCAAATATTTTTAACTGTTTTGTTAATTTTGATAATTCTTTTAATCCTTTTTGGATAAAACTATTATTGAGACTGCCTTCTAAATCTAAAAAAAATAAATATTCCCCCAAAGCCCGTTTAGTCGGTCTTGATTCGATACGACTTAAATTAATTTTTTGATCAGCAAAAATTTGTAAAGGTTTGACTAAAATACCTGGTTCATTTTTGACAAAACTAAAAGCTAAAGAAATATAATTGCCATAACCACTAGGACTAGAACTAATTAGCCAAAAACGAGTACAATTATCCGCATAATCATTAATTTCAGTGGCTAATACTGGTAAATTATACAAATTAGCAGCTTGTGGGGAGGCGATCGCCCCTGCAGTTGACTGTTGATCAAGATGTTGAACTGCTTCAGTGGTAGAATTAGTAGAAATTAAGGAAGCCAAAGGCAAATTTTTTGCTAACCATTTTTGACATTGCCCTAGGGCTTGGGGATGAGAATAAACCGTTTTAATATTCTCTAAAGATTCACCACGAGAAAGCAAACAATGATTAATAGCTAAATCTAGCCCTTGTTGAATATGTAAATTATCCAATTCCCATAAAGTATCCAAAGTCATAGCAACAGTGCCATGAATTGAATTTTCAATAGGTACTACAGCTAAATCTACTTTGCCTTCAGCTAGCGCATATAAAGTTTGGGCAATACTAGGATAAGGAATTAAATCATAGTTATCTCCTGTTTTTTCTCTTAACATAGTCTCATAAGTTAACGCCGCTGTCTCTGAATAAGTACCTTTAGGCCCTAAATGGGCGATCGCCTTGACCATAATTTTGCCAAAATAAAATTTATTTTAAACTAGGTGTTATATATTATTTAAACATGATATTATTAAAGATTGCATCTTTATAAATAAGACTTAAAATTTAATCTAATCAGATTTAACCCAAGCATGAGTAATCAACAAGAAAGAAGATTTGACTACGTCAAAATTGGTTTAGCCTCTCCAGAAAGAATCAGAGAATGGGGTGAGAGAACTTTACCTAATGGTACTGTGGTGGGGGAGGTGACAACTCCAGAAACTATTAACTATCGTACCTTAAAACCAGAAATGGATGGTTTATTTTGTGAGAAAATTTTTGGACCATCAAAAGATTGGGAATGTTGGTGCGGTAAATACAAAAGAGTACGTCATCGAGGCATTGTTTGTGAGCGTTGTGGTGTAGAGGTTACAGAGTCAAGAGTTCGCCGTCATCGTATGGGCTATTTAAAGTTAGCAGCTCCTGTAACTCATGTGTGGTATTTAAAGGGTATTCCTAGTTATTTAAGTATCTTAATTGATATGCCCTTAAGAGATGTAGAACAAGTAGTATATTTTAATTCCTATGTAGTATTAGA
The DNA here is from genome assembly GCA_964634505.1 of uncultured bacterium. GTDB lineage: Bacteria > Cyanobacteriota > Cyanobacteriia > Cyanobacteriales > Cyanobacteriaceae > CAZWLZ01. Next base: position 2,488 of record CAZWLZ010000202.1, read on the forward strand.
TCCGGGTAATGCCACTAATTTAAGTTATAAGCAATTACTCAGTGAAGATCAATGGATGGAAATTGAAGAGCAAATTTATGCCGAAGATTCCGATTTAGTTGGGATTGAGGTAGGGATTGGTGCTGAAGGCATTGAAAGAGTTTTACAAGATTTACAGTTACAAGAAGAAGGAGATAAAATTAGAGAGGAAATTGTTAATAGTAAAGGGCAAAAAAGAGCCAAATTAATCAAACGTTTAAGATTAATTGATAATTTTATCGGTACTGGTTCTCGTCCAGAATGGATGGTTTTAAGTGTTATTCCCGTGATTCCTCCTGATCTTCGTCCGATGGTTCAATTAGATGGTGGTCGTTTTGCTACTTCTGATTTGAATGATCTTTATCGTCGAGTAATTAATAGAAATAATCGTTTAGCTCGTTTACAAGATATTCTTGCCCCTGAAATTATCATTCGTAATGAAAAACGGATGTTACAAGAGGCCGTAGATGCTTTAATTGATAACGGCAGAAGAGGTCGTACGGTAGTGGGAGGAAATAATCGCCCTCTCAAATCTTTGTCGGATATTATTGAGGGTAAACAAGGACGTTTTCGTCAAAACCTTTTAGGAAAAAGGGTTGATTACTCTGGGCGATCAGTTATTGTGGTAGGTCCAAATTTAAAAATTTATCAGTGTGGTTTGCCACGAGAAATGGCGATCGAACTTTTTCAACCTTTTGTAATTAATCGTTTAATTCGCCTAAATATTGTTAATAATATTAAGGCAGCGAAGAAAATGATTTTAAAAGCTGATCCTACTATTTGGAAGGTGTTAGAAGAAGTTATCGCCGGCCATCCTGTGCTATTAAATCGAGCGCCAACTCTTCACCGTTTAGGGATTCAAGCATTTGAGCCTATTTTAGTAGAAGGACGGGCAATTCAATTACATCCTTTAGTTTGTCCTGCTTTTAATGCAGATTTTGACGGAGATCAAATGGCTGTGCATGTGCCTCTTTCCATTGAATCTCAGGCTGAAGCAAGGTTATTGATGATGGCTTGTCATAATATTTTATCTCCTGCCACTGGTAAGCCAATTGTTGCACCTTCTCAAGATATGGTTTTAGGTTGTTATTATTTAACGGCTGAAAATCCTAATGCTAAGAAAGGTGAGGGTAAATACTTCGCAGATATGGGGGATGCTTTAACAGCTTATCAACAGGGGATTGTAGATTTACATGCTACTGTTTGGCTTCGTTATGATGGTGATGTGGAAACTCTTAAGCCTGATAATGAAATTCAAAAAACAGAAACTCTCAGTGATGGTAGTGTTTGGAAGTATTATCGAGAACGAAAAGTTAGAGAAACTACCGAAGGGGAAGTTATTGCCCAATATGTTTTAACTACTCCTGGCAGAATTATCTATAATAAAACGATTATTGATGCTTTGGCAGTTGAAAGTGCTATGTAATATATTTAGTGCCTTTTAATCCTTTACACAAGAGTTTTTAGACAAGGGGTTTAAACCCCTTGTTAATTTAGGTGCTAATTTTAAAATTAAATATTTTGTTGTAGTTTATTAGATTCGATCTTAGGTTGAAAACTGGCTAAATAATTACTGCCAATTATGATTAAAAATAGACTATAAGCCATTATTTGAACTAAGTAAATTTTTTCTCGATAACCAAATAAGGTTTTTAATAAAATGCCGGGGAATTGTTTTTCTGGTAAAATACTTGAGGCATCCCAAATTTGATTGCCTAAGAAACAAGTATTTTCAAAAAGACAGAAGTTAAGATAATTAGGATTTAGACTACTAAAAAGAGTCAATGCCGTGTCAAAATGTTTTAACATTCCGATGATTAAACCACCAATAATTAGCAATAAAAATATACCCATTATTTGAAAAAATAAACGAATATTTAATTTAACACCCCAATAAAATAGAGAAAAACCCATTAATCCAGCTAGTATCAAACCACTTATCGCTCCTAAAGTAGGAGATATTATATCTTCTTGGAATTGGGCAACTATAAATAAAACTGTTTCACAACCTTCCCTTAAGACGGCAATAAATATTAATAAAAAGATACTTTTTTCAGCATTTTTACTATTATTTAAAACTTCTTTTATTGTGCCTTCTACTTCTTTTTTTAAGGTTTTTGCTTGTTTACTCATCCATAATAGCATCCAAGTCAACATGGCGATCGCCACTAAACCAAAAATACCTTCTAAGATTTGTTTAATAACAGGTGCGTAAAAACTTTGACTAGATTGGACATTATGTAATATATCCCATAAAAACCAACCTACTATGACACTAGCCACAATACCGCCTCCGATACCGAGATAAACCCACCTATTGAGAGAAGATTGATCAGCTTTTTTGAGACAAGCTAATACGATGCCCACAACTAAAGCAGCTTCAAATCCCTCTCGAAGAGTAACTAAAAAAGTTGGTAAGGCTAAAGCAACATTCATAATTAATGATTAAGAATAAAATAATTTTTATTTATATTTATATTCTATCTTGATTTGAAATGATTTTTAGAATAAGTCTTTTGTATGGTGGAGGTATTTCATTATAAATTTTTATTTAAGCTAGAAAACTTCAAAATGAAGAATAAAGAGCTATATTTGATAATTTATAGGCCTAAATTGATTATTTCAAAATTGTTGATTATTATCTAAAATCTGTCTGCAAAAAAATCACCCCAACACCCCAACACCCCAATACCTTCACTCTATGGAGGAGGGAGATTAGGATTCACTGGCTGTATGGGAGAAGAAGGTAGTTCATTTTGAGGGGCTTTTTCCTTCATTTCTTGTTTAATAATATCATCTTTTAAACGGGGGTCTTCAATTTGTTTAGGAATTGGAATTAAAAAAAATAAGGCAATCGCCATCAAGGCAAAACTACTTAAACCTAATAAAGCAGGAGTTGATTGTTGAATCAAATTTTCTTCTACTTGACGATAACGACGAGAAACGGGTTTTAAGTCGAGAGAAAGTTCAGGAAGTGTCAAAGAATCGACTAAAAATTGATCAATTGTTTCCACCAAATCAAATAATTGGGCGGTTGTTATTTCTAATTCAATTTTACTTTCTTGATTATTATCATCTTTTTGCCAAGTCAATAAATGGCGGTTTTTCTCTTCAATTTTTTGTAAATAAATATTAGTTTTTTCATGGGGGTGAGTAATACCACTTAAAAATTCTTGGGCATAGAGACTGACAGACTTAACTAAACTAATTAAAAAATCTTTACCTCCTGTTAAAGATTGATTAATGCCAATAATTTGACATTTAGCATTAGTTAAAACTGATAAAACTTGTATGCCTTCCTTATTTTCTTCTGCAAATCCTTCTAAAATTAACATACAATTAGGAGAATTATAAATGCGTTGTAATGGAAATGTCATATTACCTCCCCATCAAATAAACTAACCCAAAATCTCTCCATTCCCTTTGCACCTGTACAAAATAATAATTGATTAAGTAGCGACATAGCCAATTGATTTAATTCATCTGGGGAAGATAAATAGACGGAAACTTTTGCTCTTCCATTATTCATGCGACTGCGAAAATGAGTTTTAAAACGGGTTAAATATTCTGATATTTTAAAACTGTTTTCTAAGGGTATATTTTTGTCAATCATTTGTTGTTCGGCAATAATCAATTGACGAATAAGTACTACTAAACTTTTCGCATACTCACTTGCTATAATTACTAAGGCTTTCGCTTGATCTAATTCAATAATTTCTCTGGTATAACATTTACGCCAAGGATTACTACAACGTAAATGCCATAATACCAGCCTATTTTTAATGATATTATTCAAACCGTCTCGGTAGGCGATCGCCAACATATATTCCGAACCTCCTAACTGTAAAGATTCCAATGCCAACAAAATCAAATCAAGATGTTGCTGTAATTTCGTTGCACATTTTTGATCGGTGATCGGAAAATCGGGCAAACTATTTAAAATAATTGGTTTGCTATTATCAACCATAACTGGGGAATCAGAATTAGGCATTACACTTACAGATTGGCTCATTTACGCTCTCATAATTAGAATACTAGAAAGGTAGTTAATCAAAAATACCTCTTTTATGTCTATTTTTTGATCAACAATATCATAACGCTTTTTACAAACAAGTCAACATTATATATTAATTACTGTCCTTACGCAAACGAAAATTTTTAATCGTAAGTATTAGTTTTAAAGAAGGTGTTAGGCATTAGGTGTTATAGCTTTTCGTACTAATGTCTTTACAGATTATTATAGAACCCATTTAGGATCTATTTTGAAAACTTTATGAAATAAGTGTTAGAGTTGATTTTTTATAATTTACTATAATACAGACTAGA
>CAZWLZ010000203.1:0-6801 GCA_964634505.1 uncultured bacterium
ATGGATTCTATTAAAAAAAAATTGGTGCAAAATGTGACCTAGCCGAAGCCTATTTTCAACTAGCATTAACCTATCAACAAATAGGAGATCAAGCAAACAGTCAAGAATATTTTAACAAAGCAATCAAGCTTTGGAGTTCCGATGAAATAGACGCACCCAAGCAAATTGAGCGAGTTAAAAAAGCGATGAATGGTGAACCTTACAATTAATTTTATCTCTTAAAGCTAAAAAGCTTAAATTTGCTATAATTTTCGAGAAACTATATTATTAAGTAATGCAACCATGAATAGATTAGAATTTCCAGTAGAATATAGTTTTGATGTTGACAGTAATATGGTAATTGCTACTATAGCTCAACTTAACTATACTTCCTCTTTTAAAGACTTTACTGAAGCAGAAATAAATATTACTGAAGCCGTATTAGCTTATTTATAAGCATTAGCAAAAGACGGTTTGCCTCAGCCTAAGATTGAAAAAAATAAAGGTACTGTTTTAATTGTAGAGTTAGTTGTATGAGTAATAAGTTGCCTTCAATTACGCCTAAAAAAGCATTACGCAAACTAGAGAAGGCTAGATTTGTAGAAAATAATCAAAGAGGTAGTCATTTAGTTTTAATAATGATATTTACAAGCAAGAATCTTAATTTTATCATCTAAAATTTCGTAAACTAAACGATGTTCTTGAGTAATTCTCCTAGACCAACAGCCTGATAAATCATGCTTTAAAGGTTCAGGTTTGCCGATGCCTGTAAAAGGATTACGCTGAACTTCTTGAATTAATTTTATGATTTTTAACCCTTGTTTACGATCATTTTGAACCCACCAAGCTAAATCTTCAAACGCAGAAGGATCAAATTCCAAGTTTTTCACAGACTTCCTCTAATGACATTCCAGTTTGACGATTTTTAGCCTCTGTAAGACGATTTCTCATGGTTTGACTTGATAATAAATAAGCCGTTTCTCTTTCTGATTCAAGTTCACGCCATAAATCAATAGGCAAAATAACTTCAATGATTTCGCCTTTTTCATCTGATATATACTTAATTTTGGTACTTTCCATTGCCGTTTGCTTTTTAGTGATAATGTTTCAAGACTATTTATTCTATAATAACTCATTAGCTATATTACTTATCACGCCCAATTCAATATAATTTTTCTTCTTAAATTGTTAAGTTTTTGCTCTCCATTAATATGCTAAAACACCAATTTAACCTAAAATTCAATCAATTATCACCATCAAAAAAAAAATGACTATCAATCAACAAATTGCTAATTATGGTTCGTGGCGATCGCCAATTACAGCCGATTTAATCGTCTCTGGTAGTATCGGTTTAAGTAGTCTGTGTGTCTCTGAAAATAAGGTTTATTGGCTAGAATCTCGACCATCTGAGGGGGGACGTAATGTCCTAGTTTGTCGTGATGATAACGGGCAAATTAACGATATTACCCCCACTGGTTTTAATGTGCGTAATCGTGTCCACGAATACGGCGGCGGTGCTTTTTTAATTGTTAAGGATACTATTTATTTTTGTAATTATAGTGATCAACGTCTTTATAGTCAAAAGTTAGGGGAAAATCCCCTCCCTTTAACACCAGAAAATAATAATTTACGTTATGCTGATTTTCGTCTTGATAGTAAACGTCAGCGTTTAATTGCTGTGTGTGAAGATCATAATCGTGTAGGTGAACCTCTTAATAAAATCGTCACGATTTGTATAAAATCTGGCGAAATTAATACTTTAATTGAAAAAAATGATTTTTATAGCTCCCCGAGACTTTCGCCTGATGGATTGCAATTAACATGGCTTTCTTGGAATCATCCTTATATGCCTTGGGATTCTACTAATTTATGGTTAGCAACCTTTAATGATGATGGTAGTTTACAGACACCCGTATTAATTGCTGGGGGTGATAATGAATCAATTTGTCAGCCCGAATTCTCTCCTGACGGGCATTTATATTTTAGTAGTGATATTAATGGTTGGTGGAATCTTTATCGTTATGATAAGCAGCAAAAAAATATTGAATGTTTATCTAAAATTGAAGCAGAATTTGGTTATCCTCATTGGGTATTTGGGGAATCGATTTATGGATTTAGTGACAAAAATACTCTCATTTGTGCTTATACTCAAAATGGATGTTGGCATTTAGCAAGTATTGATATTAATAACAAAACTTTGACTAAGATTGATACACCTTTTACCACTATTTCTTATTTACAAGTTAACCATAATCAAGTTTTTTTCGTTGGGGGTAATCCAACCCAACCCACTGCTGTGATTAACTTTGACTTAGACAAGAATACAACCAAAATTTTAAAACAATCAAGTAATCTTCACCTTGAAAATGATTATTTATCGATACCAGAGGAGATCGCCTTTGATACTACTAATGGTAAAATTGCCTATGCTTGGTATTACCCCCCTCAAAATAAAGATTATCAAGCATCTCCTGACGAATTACCACCCTTATTAGTCAAAAGTCACGGAGGCCCAACTGCTGCAACCACTGCTAGTTATAACTTACGCATTCAATATTGGACGAGTCGAGGTTTTGCTTATTGCGATGTGAATTATGGAGGTAGTACAGGTTATGGTAGAGAATATCATCAAAGATTAGATAAAAATTGGGGGATTGTTGATGTAGAAGATTGTATTAACGCCGCCCAATATTTAGTAAAACAAGGCAAAGTAGATGGCGAAAAATTAGCTATTTCAGGAGGAAGTGCAGGAGGTTTCACTACCTTAGCCGCCTTAACTTTTTATGACGTATTTAAAGCAGGTGCCAGTTACTATGGGGTAAGTGACTTAGAAGCATTAGCCACCGATACCCATAAATTTGAGTCACGATATTTAGATAATTTGATCGGAAAATATCCAGAAGAAAAAGAAATTTATCAAAGGAGATCGCCAATAAATAATGTTAATAAATTATCATGTCCTGTAGCTTTTTTTCAAGGATTAGAAGATAAAATAGTACCTCCAAATCAAACAGAAAAAATGGTAGAAGCTTTAAAAAATAAAGGAATTCTTGTTGTTTATTTACTCTTTGAAGGTGAACAACACGGCTTTAGAAAAGCAGAAAATATTAAAAAAGTTTTAGAAGAAGAATTTTATTTTTATGGCACTATTTTTAATTACGAAATAGCCAAAATAATTAACGATTAATCATTAATTATTTATCAATCTATGGCATTGTTAAATTTTTGTATATTGGTGTTTTGTCAAAGACGCAAAGAAATCTGCTTAATTCTTGTTGGTTGGGTTAAAGTATGAAACCCAACCAAAACTTTATTAGTATTAGCTTTAACGATCACTAATTCAAACCAGGAAAATTTCATTTTTCACCGCTTGCAGTATAACTAATAATTAATAATCAAATTACAATCATAATTAATGATTAATAACTAATAATTAATAATCAAATTGCAACCATAATTAATAATTAATAACTAACAATTAATGAGCAAAAAAATTTATTCATTATCAACTGTAAATTATCCTACTAACTAACCATGTCAATAACATCTTTTTTAATTGGTTTAAGTTTAGGTTTAGTGTTTCATTTTTGGAAACAATATCAATTAAATAATCAATTACGTAAAATATTATCTACTTTTTCTCAATTTGAATCAGTAGAATCCTTATCAATTGTTTCCTTAGTAAGAAGAAGTATCAATTTATTTAATAAAGAATATAACCTTTTGGCAAGTGAGTTAGAAACGAATAAATATTTATTAGAAAATGCACCCATTGGTTACTTAAAAATAGATAAAGAAAATCAATTATTATGGTGTAATAAAGAAGCAAGATTTCTCTTAAAAATTGAGCGTTGGCAAAGCAATCAATTGCGATTATTTTTAGAATTGATCATATCTTTTGAGTTAGATAAATTAATTCAAGAAGTTAGAGAAAAACAAGAATATCTAACATTAGAATGGGAATTTTATCCAAATGAAAATTATAATAATGAAGAAAAAAATAGTAATCAAAAAAATAAATATCCTTTATTTTTAAAAGCTTATGGCTATCCATTAAATGATCAAGGAGTAGCTATTTTTATTAAAAATAAACAACAAATAAAACTTTTAAAAGAATCAAGAAATCGTATTTTTTCTGATTTAAGCCATGAATTAAGAACACCTTTAACATCGATTTTACTATTAATTGAAATTCTGTTAAGAAAGACAGAAAATCAAGAAAAAAAATGGGTAGAAAAAATAAATCAACAAGTAAATCGTTTAATAGAATTAATTGAAAAATGGTTAGATATTAGTGAATTAGAAGCAAATCCTTATCAAAATTTAGAGTATCAAAAGCTAAATATCAAACAATTGATAATTACGGCTTGGGAATCTATTGAGAATTTGGGAGAAGAAAAAAATATTAATTTTCAATATTCGGGAGAAGAAACTCTTTCTTTCCATGCAGACTTTAATCGACTTACTCAAGTTTTCGTCAATTTATTTGATAACGCTATTAAAAATAATGTGAATAATGGCACAATTCAAGTAATAGTAACAGAAAAAGAATCAAATTTAGTTGAAATTAATATTATTGACTCAGGAAAAGGTTTTTTAAAAGAAGATTTACCTTATATATTTGAAAGACTTTATCGAGGAGATAAATCACGAATGAGAAAAGAAGGAGATAATATCGGTAGTGGTTTAGGATTGGCGATCGTTAAAGAGATAATCTTAGCACATAATGGTCAAATTATTGCTCAAAATGACCCTCAAACTGGAGGAGGTTGGATACAAATTATTTTGCCAAAATCTTCTCCTACTTCTTCTTGATGAATTTTGGCGATCGCCAAATAAATATAAATTAGATCGAAAAAATTCTGATATGATTAGAGATTAATATTGCACAATTTTTTAGGTTAATAAGGAGAGTCAGAAAATGTGGCCAACTTGTCTTAAAAAACTATCACCGCCCAAGAAAATTCACATATCGGATGAATCAATAGCATTTCTCAAAGAAAAATTCAGACAAGAATTGGAATCTCAAGGGAAATTATTGAATAATGATAATATTTTAATTCCAGTGGCTTTGGTGTCATTATTAGGGGAATGTACGATGATAGAATATCCCGATTGTCCAAATACTCCAGACTATCATTTAGAGTATTTAGAAGATGGCTACGATGATGATGATGTGACGAATATGTTTGAACAATTGGTTTGTGATTGGATTGACTTCGACATTATTGGTTTAGATAATCAATCCTTGTCCTTGCGGATGGTATTAAATTGGGGGTTTGGTGACACTAATGATGGAATTTGGGGGGCAATTTGGGAGCGTAACACAGAAGAATTAATAGCGAATATTTTAAGTACAGGAGATTGTGAAACAACCATAGAAGCGGTTTCAAATAAGTATATTGACAAATATGAATCTCAGGATATAGTAATTCCCACAATTTTTTTTAACGATTCAGCGATGATTTTTTCTTTTTATGTAAAATACGCTAACAATCTCAAAATAGAAGCCTTAATTACTTTAGCTATGTACTTATCGATTTTGGCGCTCGAAAATTCACGATAAAAAATTCGGCATAGGCTAATTAAATTATAAAATTCAAAAATTCTATTTACTCTTATTCTTTGAGCTTTGCTAGTCATAATCATATCAAAATTGATCAACACCTTATTAATTAATTAAAATTATGAAGATGCTTGTTCTCGCCAAATAATCACTTTTGTTTTATAAGAATTAATTATCATTATTTATTCTTTGTTTTGTAATAAAATAGCTTAAAACTATATTTAACAAGTAATTTTGTAGCAATATGATTATTTTTAGTAGATAAGTAAAACTAATAATTAATCAAATTATTTACAAAGATGGTCATTATCGGTAGCATCAATAGAGATAGGCACTCCACAATTAGGGCAAAGTTGATAATTACCTACTGCCAAACCATGAGTAACGGCTACTCTTTCATCAAAAACAAAACATTCTCCTTCCCAAAGACTTTCGTCAGCAGGTATTTCTTCCAAATATTTTAAAATACCTCCTTTGAGATGATAAACTTCTTCAAAACCCTCATTTAACATTAAAGAAGTTACCTTTTCGCACCGAATTCCTCCCGTACAAAATACCGCTACTTTTTTATTTTGATTAGGATTTAATTCTTCTTTTATATAATCTTTAAATTCAGTAAAAGAATCGATATGAGGATTTTTTGCTCCTTTAAATGTACCAATATTAACTTCATAATCATTACGAGTATCAATAACAGTAACATCTGAATTTGAGATTAAATTATTCCAATCTTTCGGACTTATATAAATACCATTTTTTTCGCTAGGATTGGCCTTAACTTCATTAAAAGTGATAATTTCTGGTTTAATTTTGACTTTCATTCTTCTAAAAGGATTAACTTCAATTTCTCTTTTTGTTATATTTAAATCGGAAAAATAAGACTGTTTTTGTAAATAGTTAATAACCTCATTTATTACTTCTTTTTCACCTGCTAAATTAAGATTAATTCCCTCTTCTGCTAATAAAATTGTGCCTTTAATATTATGACCTTTACATATTTCTAATAAACACTTTTGTAATGTTTCTAAATCAGTTAATTTTACAAACTTATAAAATGATACTATCTCTAAACTCATCGCTGTTTTTCTCGACTTTTTCTGCTAAAAAATAACTTTTCAAAGTTTATCATAAACCTTTAAGATAGTTACTATCTATTTTACAATCTGTTATTTTATTTTTGATTATTATGACTCTTAAAATTGGCGATCTCCTCCCAGATTTTAGTTTACCGAATGCGGAAGGTAAAAATGTTAGTT
>CAZWLZ010000204.1:0-6781 GCA_964634505.1 uncultured bacterium
TTACGTGCCAACATTTATAAATGTAAAACTTTTCTTAAACTTTTAAGTAACGATTTAACTAAGTATTTTAATACTTATGGTCGTCATATTCAATCTTTGAATGACTCTAGTTTTGATGCTTGGATTAAACTTTATCGCCGAGATGCTCATAGTGATAATTCTCAAATTTCTTATTATTTAAAAGGGCAATTTATTGCTTTATTATTAGATTTAATTATTAGACAAAATACTCATAATAAAAAGTCTTTTGATGATGTAATGGTGATGATGTGGCAAAAGTTTGGTAAGGCAGAAATTGGTTATACTTCTAATCAATTAAAAGAGGTGATTGAAACGATCGCCAATACGGATTTAACTGATTTTTTTGAGCGTTATTTAAACACTACTGAAGAGTTACCTTTTACACAATATTTTGAACCTTTTGGTTTAGAAATTAAGCCTATTATGAAAGAATTAAATACTCCTTATTTAGGGATTCTTCTAAAAAGTGAAGCAGGGAAAGAATTGATTACTTTTGTGGAAGCAAAATCTCCAGCAGCTTTAGCTGGGATAGATATTGGTGATGAAATTTTAGCTATTGATAATTGGAAAGTTACGGCGGAAACTTTTGGCGATCGCCTAAATGATTATCAACCAAATGATCCAATTAATATAGCTATTTTTCATCAAGAAGAATTGAAAATTATTAAGGTAAAATTAGCAGATTCAAAGCCTCAAAATTATCAAATCAAAATTCAAGAAAATCTTACTAATCATCAAAAACTTTTATTAAATGGTTGGCTATTAAATCATCATGATTGTTTTTAATAATTATTAATTTATTTTTTATAATTACTTTGTTTTAAAGTGCATAAATAAAATTAGTATTTACTCTAATTTTTAGCAGATAAATAAGGGTTTAAAATTCCTTATCTATCTAGTCTTTTTGTCACCAAAAACTGTTCATTACTATCCGAAAAATGACAATTTATGATATGCTTAAAAGTCTAAATTAATAAAAATTCTTATGAGTGAAGTAACACAACCTAAAGTAATTATCCATGGTGGTGCTGGTATGCAAGGTAAAGGCGGATTAGATGCGGTGCGTCAATCTTTGCATCAAATTGTGGCGGAAGTATATGATTTATTATTGCAAGGAGAAAACGCTACTAATGCAGTGATTAAGGGTTGTCAATTATTAGAAAATGAAACTCGTTTTAATGCGGGGACGGGTTCGGTTTTACAATCAGATGGTCAAATTCGCATGAGTGCCTCTTTAATGGATGGCGAAAATCAGCGTTTTAGTGGTGTAATTAATGTTTCGAGAGTTCAAAATCCCATTGATTTAGCAAATTTTTTACAAAATGATTCCGATCGCATCTTATCAGATTACGGTGCCGCTGAGTTATTAAGAGAGCTTAAATTTCCTATTTATGATCCTCTCACAGATTTGCGTCTTCAAGAATGGATAGAAGAAAGAAAAAATAATTTTCAAAGTAAAATGGCGGGAGTTTTTGCTGATTCAACTTTACCAGATTCCGCTAGAAGAGGCACAATTGGCGTTGTCGCCTTAGATTCTTATGGCAAAATCTCTGCTGGTACTTCTACTGGTGGTAAAGGTTTAGAGAGAATTGGGCGAGTTAGTGATTCTGCTATGCCAGCGGGTAATTATGCTAATTTTAAAGCTGGGGTTAGTTGTACGGGCATAGGGGAGGATATTATTGATGAGTGTTTAGCTGCTAAAGTAGTTATTAGGGCAACAGACGGATTTAGTTTATTAGAAGCTATGGAAAAATCTATCACTGAATCTTATCAAAATCAACGAGATTTAGGGGCGATCGCCATTGACAATACGGGGGCGATCGTTTATGGTAAAACTAGCGAAGTTTTATTAGCAGCCTATCATAATGGTGATACTATAGGAGATAGTTTAGAATCCCCTACGAATCATTTAGTTAACCAAGTTTAGGGAAAGTAAAGTTTTAGGTATTATGAATAAGGCTATTTTAATTAAAAATCTAAAAAAAAACTATGGCAAAATTGAAGCAATAAAAGATATTTCTTTTAGTGTCGATAGGGGCATAATTTTTGGTTTATTAGGCCCTAATGGTGCGGGAAAAACTACTACTATTCGTTGTCTTTGTACTTTAGCGAAACCTGATAGTGGCCTTATAGAAGTTGACAGAATTTCAGCAATTAATAAGCCCAAATTAGTTCGTCAAAAAATTGGTTATGTTGCCCAAGAAGTTGCTTTAGATAAAATGTTGACCGGGCGAGAATTATTACAATTACAAGCCTCTTTATATCATCTTCCTTACTCTATTGCTAAGACTAGAATTGATCAATTATTAATGATACTTGGTTTAGAAGAATATGACGATCGCCTAACGGGGACTTATTCAGGGGGGTTACGCAAAAGACTAGATTTAGCAGCAGGGTTATTACATCAACCTCAAGTGTTAGTATTAGACGAACCTAGTGTGGGTTTAGATATTGAAAGTCGTTTTATTATTTGGGATTTTTTACGTCAACTAAAAGAAGCAGGTACAACGGTTTTAATTACTAGCCATTATTTAGAAGAAATTGATGCCCTAGCGGATTCTTTGGCTATTATTGATCAAGGTAAAGTTATTGCAGAAGGCACTCCTAGCCAATTAAAAAATCGTGTTGGTGGCGATCGAATAACTTTAAAAATAAAAGAATTTGCTAGTCAAGACGAAGTAGAAAAAGCCCAAAATGTACTAAAACAACTATCTTTTATCGAAGAAATAATTATCAACACAGCCCAAGGTAACTCCTTAAATTTAATCGTCTCACCTCATAGCAATTGCTTAAGTAAAATCGAAGAAACCTTAACTCAAGCTAATTTACCTATATTCAGTATTAGTCAATCTCGCCCTAGTTTAGATGATGTTTATTTAGCAGCCACTGGACGTACTTTAATGGATGCGGAGTTAGCTGCTAATAGTATTCGTGATTTAAAAGCAGAAAAAAAATTACAAATGAAATAACTTACAAAAAAAGATGCTTAACTTAGATTTACTATTTAATATTTCCAATGTTTTCGTATTACCTTTTTGGTTTTTAATGATTGTGCTTCCGAATTGGAGTATCACTCAAAAAATAATGAAATCTTATCTTATTTTTATCCCCTTAATTGGCTTATATATTTACTTATTTATTATTAGCTTAACTCCTGAATCTTCAGCCGTTTTTGCTAATCCGCAATTATCATTATTAGCCAAAGTTTTTAGTGATGAAAAAGTAACCTTTACGGGTTGGGTACATTTTTTAACGTTAGATTTATTTACTGGACGTTATATTTATTGGACGGGACAAAATAAAAAAGTTTGGACAATTCATTCTTTAATTTTATGCTTATTTGCAGGGCCAATTGGTCTTTTATCTCATATTATTACTGAGACTATTCAATCTAATTTATCATCAGAAAAAGAATCCGAATTAACTACTAATCTATAATTGTCCATAAAAAATATAATTCTCAAAATTTATATATTTTCAGTGAGATAGGCTTTTAGCCTGTCTCTTCTTAAAATTAATGCTTGATTAATCTGGATAACAGACAGGATGCTTGTTACACAATAGTTAAAAGATTTATTATAGTCAGGATAACTGTTCTACCAGAAGATCATCAATTCATTAACACCCATTTTATGTATTTTTATCCCAACGAAATAAAAATATCATTAAGGTAACGATTCCTATTTGTAAAGCTAAATTAGGTAAATTTTGACTAATATTTTTACCCGCTATCATTTGTAAGAAAAAAATAAATGCACCAATTAATCCAGAAGCCCCAAACCCAAAATAAATAAATTTTCTTAATACTCGATAAGGGGCTTGAGCTTCAGCTTTTAAATTGGCATATTTTTCTGCACCCAGTCTTGATTGTGCTTCATTTTCATTAAATTGATTATTCATAATGAGGTAATTTTTATTTTGATTAAAATTGTTGGGTAAAGAATTGTAACAGTTATTAGAATTTTTTAGATAAATAAATAATTGTTTTTGCCATTTAGTTAAATTATTAAAATTAAATACTTGATCAAAGTTTTTGCAAAGGAATATTTAAACTAGAGATGCAGTAAAATTTTAGATTTGAGAGAAAAGGCCTGTTAAATAACATTTTTACAGCGTGAATAGAGATTATAGAGCCTTTAAGGAAATATAGATTTTTAGTTACTTAATATGAGACAATGAGAATATTGTTAATATTACTTAATATTTATTTAAAATTTGTGAATACCATACGAACTGTTTCAGATACCAAAAGAAAATTTTATCAATATCATAATAAACCAATTAATTCTATTTATAGAAGAATAGTAGAAGAATTAATGGTAGAAATGCACTTATTGTCAGTGAATGTTAATTTTCAACCTGATCCTTTGTATTATTTGGGAGTAGTAACTTCTTTTGATCGTTTGATGTTGGGGTATAAGCCTTTTATAGATAAAGATTCTATTTTTCAAGCTCTTTGTAATTCTATCGAAGCAAATGCTAGTGAATATAGAGAGAAAGCAACTTCTTTATTAGCTTTTGGGAAACAAAAATCTCTTGATAGTTTAATTGATTGGTTAATGAATCCAACTTCAGAGGATGGGATTAATCAGGATATAGTTGATTCGATCAGAAGAATAATTGAAGATAAAAATTTTAAATATAGTCGTCTTTTGGCGATCGGATTATATTCCTTATTGTTAGAAAATGACCCTGAAGTATTGAAAAATCAAGAAAAACGTCGAGAAATTTTGGTAAAATTATCTACTGCTTTACATTTACCCGCAGAAAAAATGGAAAAGGATTTAGATTTATATAGTAGTAATGTAGAAAAAATGAGTCAAATGTTAATAGTTTTAGAAGAAACTTTAGCCGCTAGTCGCAAAAAACAAGAAGAAAAAAAGGCTAGTGTCCCTATTGAATAAATTTTACAGTTTTCTAAAATCTAAACAATAGTAGAGATGGTGAGAATACCTTCCCTACTAATTATGGTAAAAATAGAATACTTAGACAATTTGTTGATCCCCCTAACCCTTAAAACGGGGGATATGAACAATAATACCCTAATCAATTGGTTTTCTACTATAACTTAATAATTTATGATGGCAATATTTATGAGTAATTACTTATTCGTTGTCATGGTATAATAACTAAACAAAAATTTTACTTAACTTTTCATTGGGCAGTTTGCATGACTGACTTTTTACTAGAAATAGCTTGGTTAATTCCTTTATATGGTTTAATTGGTGCTGTCTTAACTATTCCTTGGTCTATAGGATTAGTGCGCCAAACAGGACCTCGTCCGGCAGCTTACTTTAATATTTTGATGACAGTTATCTCCTGTTTACATAGTATATTAATTTTTAGGGCTGTTTGGCAAAAACCGGTAGAAAATATTACGATACATTGGTTTAGTGTTGCTGATTTGAATTTATTTTTAGAGTTAGAAATATCACCCTTAAGTATTGGAGCGTTAGAATTAGTTACTGTTATTAGTCTTTTGGCACAATTATTTGCTTTAGGATATTTAGAGAAGGACTGGGCGATCGCCAGATTTTTTGCTCTGATGGGTTTTTTTGAAGCGGCTTTGTGTGGTATTGCTATGAGTAATTCTTTATTATTAAGTTACTCTTGTTTAGAATTATTAACTCTTTCTACTTATTTATTAGTGGGTTTTTGGTATGCACAACCTTTAGTTGTGACTGCTGCTAGAGATGCTTTTTTAACAAAACGTATTGGCGAAATTTTGCTGTTAATGGGTATTGTTGCCTTGTCTAATTATGGAGAAGGTTTAACTTTTTCTGAGTTAGATACTTGGGCGCAAAGTTCAACCTTACCTTTTTGGACAGCTACGTTACTCGGTTTAGCTTTAATTGCAGGCCCTACAGGTAAATGTGCTCAATTTCCCCTTAATCTTTGGTTAGATGAGGCTATGGAAGGACCTAATCCTGCTAGTATTATGCGTAATTCAATTGTAGTATCTGCTGGTGCTTATGTTTTAATTAAGTTACAACCAGTATTTAATCTGTCTCCTATTTCCGAGTATGTATTAATTATTATCGGTAGTTTAAGTGCCATAGGGGCTTCTTTAATTGCTTTAGCACAAATTGATCTTAAGCGTAGTTTATGTCATTCTACCAGTGCTTATTTAGGATTAGTCTTTATTGCAGTGGGTTTAGGCCATGTGGATATTGCTTTTTTAATTCTATTTAGTCATGCGATCGCCAAAGCCTTATTATTTATGAGTGCGGGATCAATTATTTTGACGACAAATAACCAAAATATCACAGAATTAGGGGGTTTATGGTCAAAAATGCCAGCGACTACCTCCGCTTTTTTAGTAGGCAGTTGTGGCTTAATAGGTTTATTTCCTTTAAGTATGTTTTGGACTTTTTCTCGTTGGTTTAATGGCAACTTAGCCGTTGATTGGTGGTTATTAGCCATTATTTTATTTGTTAATGGTATTAGTGCCTTAAATTTAACTCGTGTTTTTCGTTTAGTATTTTTAGGAGAACCTCAAAATAAAAGTAGAAGAGCTCCAGAAGTGCCTTGGAATATGGCTTTACCGATGGTTACTTTAATTATTTTAGTTTTAATTGGGGCGATCGTACCCTTTAAATATTCTCTGTGGTTAAGTTATATTGCACCCTTACAAAATACAACTTCTTTTGTTAGTCAATATGCTACGGCATTAATTATGGTATCGGGATTATTAGGGTTAGTCATAGGGGCATCTATTAATTTAGGCCGATTATGGTCAAGACCAATCACCCTAAGCATC
>CAZWLZ010000205.1:0-6741 GCA_964634505.1 uncultured bacterium
ACTTACATCAGCTATAGATACTAACAATAAAGTTAAATCATAAGCGGCTAAAAAAGCCAAACAAAAAGTTAACGACAAAAAAATATTTAGGATCATGGCGATCGCCAATCCTAAAATTAAAAGATAATAAAATTTAGCAGCAGGTATCATAATTTACCAAAAAAAGTTTTATTTGCCATCAGATATATCAATAGCTTTTTGTAAATTTTCATTATGTTTATCGATATTATCGAAACTTTCGTCTAAAGATTCATTAAGAGTTTTGTTCTGGGTAACTGAATTACTAGAATTTTTTTGCTGATTTTTTTCTTTCAATTCTTTCAATTTAGCAATTAAAGTGCCTTTTTTTGCCTTTTTCTCAGTATTATTATCAGTGTTACTAATAGTTACCGTTTCTTTTTTGGGCAAAAATTCAGCCATTTTTTGGGAACTAAAATTGACCATATTAGGCATAAACTTAATGGCAATCGCCATTAAAGTAATAGCACCAAAACCGCAGAAAATCAATTTAATATTATGACTTTCAAACTCTTTTTTTCTAATTTTACGAAGAACAACTTTTTGACGATTTTTCCATTGCTGGTGAGTTTGTTGAATGGTTTTGAAACTTTCATTATCCTCATCTAAATCAGAATCAAAATTGGGCTGAATTCGTGAACAACGTTGAGAAAAATCTTGAATTTTCCTTAAAGACATTTTGACCCTCCTTTAATAATTGACTAAATATTTTAATTTTAACGTATTAGTTTACGTAAAAGTACATAAAGTTTTCATAAAGAAAATTATTTATTTATGTTAATCAATTCAGTGTAATTACTGATAGGAATCAAAAATAAACAAAATTAAGCTATCATAAACCTCCTTATTGATCATCAAAAACAAACAATGTTTAATTTAAATTTGTTATTAAAACCAAAAACTATTTTAATTTTAACTCTTATATTTATAACTGGTTTTATCTTAGGTGCAATATTCCAAAGAAATATAACTTTTGGCAAAATTCGCAAAGATATTAATATTTTTTTCTTAAGATTAAAAGGCGAAAAAATTGTTCAACTTGCTAACATTGATAGACGAGAAATTGACTGTCAAAAAATACCAATTAATGATAAAACAATGATAGTTTTAGTATTTGGTCAATCCAACGGTTCTAATCATGGTAATGTCAGAGGAATTGCTAATAAGAATGTCTATAGTTTTTATGATCAAAAATGTTATCCTGCCGAAGATCCTTTACCCGGTGCGGATGGTAATGGTGGAAGTATTTGGACAAGATTAGGTAATAAAATTATTCAACAAGATTTATACGAAAACGTCATTTTTGCTTCAATTGGAGTAGGTGGAAGTAAAATTGAGCAATGGACTGTTAATGGTAATTTACATAATAGAATTATAAAAACTATAGATGATTTAAACAGTAAAAATTTTAAAATTACTCATTTATTCTGGCATCAAGGAGAGTCAGATTCTTTAGTAATAGATAGTGAAGTAACTTCAAAAAATGACTATAAAAAACGATTTTATTTAATGCTAAATGCCATTAGAAATAAAAGAGTAACAGCCCCAATTTATGTCAATATTGCTACTAGATGTTACCAGTCTCCGGGCTATACTGAAATTCAACAAGCACAACAGGAATTAGTTGATCCAAAATTAGGAATTAAACCAGGAATTAATACCGATCTTTTAGGTTTAAAATATCGTTATGATGGTTGTCATTTTTCGGAAAAAGGTTTAGAAAAAGCAGCTCAAATATATTTAGAAATGCTTAAAAATGATTCCTCCAAGATTCAATAAAAAAAAGTGTTACAGGCATCCTGCCTGTAATGAATGAAAAATAAAGAGCAAGAAAATACAATATCGAAGCCTATCAAACATAAATTCTCTGCCTTAATTAGTTGAATTTAATTGAGAGATTGGAAAAATTGGTGAAAAAGAAATGTTTAGATGCCAAATATTCTGCTGACTTTCTCTTTTTTCTACTCTCAAGTTTCAGTCTTTGAAAAATACTCATATTTCTGCCGTTTCAAGTAGATATAACTGATTATTTGAACTTGATATGACAATATGATAAGTTGAATTGTAATTTATATTTTTTGTTAATTATTATAACTATGATTGATTTTTTAGAATCTCTTAATAATTCTATTGCTATTTATCCTCGAAATAATTGGGGTTTAATTGAAGTGACTGGCGGCGATCGCCAAAGTTTTTTACATAATCAAACAACTAATAATTTTCAAAAATTAAAAATAGGAGAGGGGTGTCAAACTGTTTTTGTAACCTCAACGGCTAGAACTATTGATTTAGTTACAGCTTACCTACAAGAAGATCGAATTTTACTCTTAGTTTCACCCCATAAAAAAGAACAATTATTGGCGTGGATGGATAAATTTTTATTTCCTAGTGACAAAGTAAAATTAGCTGATATATCTGATAAATATAGGGTTTATAGCTTATTAGGACAAAACAGTCAAAATTTCCTCGAGCCATGGGTTAATGAAGCTATTTTAAAGGAGAAAGAGCATAATAATTACGAAGTGCTGATAAATGATTTTAAATTAACCTTAGCTATAGGCAATGGATTAGCTTTATCAGGTTATAACTTAATTATTCCCCTCGAAAATGTGGCAAAAATAGAGGAATTATTAAGAGAAAAAGAGGCAATAACTGTAACAGAAGAAATGTATGAAACTATCAGAATAATTCAAGGCATTCCCAAACCAGATGCCGAATTGACAGAAGATTATAACCCCTTAGAAGTAGGATTATGGCAAACCATTTCTTTTGAAAAAGGTTGTTATATAGGGCAAGAAACTATAGCGAGATTAAATACTTATAAAGGGATTAAACAAAGACTATGGGGAATAAAAGTTGATTTTCCCGTATTACCTTCAACAATTATCACCGTAGCAGGAGAAAAAGTGGGCATAATTACCAGTTATACTGACACCAAAACAGGAGGTTTTGCTTTAGGCTATATTCGCACCAAAGCAGGAGGTATAGGATTAAAAGTACAAATAGGAGAGGTTATGGGTGAAGTAGTTACATTACCTTTTGTTTCTCATCCATTAAACTATTAAAAGTTTACTTGAAATTCATTTAAGAATATATCTTATATCAGGTTAGGATAAAGAATGATAAAAAAAAGAATGGCTAAAGCCATCACTACGATCAGTGATTTTATAAGCAATTAACCGAACTTGATATTATCGCTAATTTGATCTGAATTTGTGGAAAACAAAACAACTAAATTTTAAGTTCTCATTTTCACATTAATCAAGATTTAGGCAAAGACAAATTTAAACCACCACCCCCAAAACTGGGGAGGATTGATTGTTACTTCTTCCAAACAGGACGAAATTTGTTTAATTTTTAAATCGAATAATTTAAACGATCGCCAAAGACAAATTTAAACGATTTAACACCTGTTTTAACACCATAGCAGTCCAATCTATATCCGCTTGGGTGGTATCCTTACCTAAAGATAAACGAATGCCAGATCGGGCTTCTTGTTCGTTATAGCCCATAGCCATTAAAATAGGGGAAGGTAAAGTTTTACCACTACTACAAGCCGAACCTGCACTAATAGCAATCCCTGCCAAATTTAATTGATTAACAACGAGCCTACCCGTCACCTCTTGATTATGAGAATTATTAATCACAAAACTGACATGATGCGGTAAACGATAAAGGCGATCGCCTGTAGGTTGTAAATAAGGACAATCTTTTAATAAATCAAATAATCGATCTCTTAAATGTCTCGATCTGACCACGTTTTTAACCATTTCCTGTTCAGCAATTTCGGCTGCTACCCCAAAACCAGCAATAGCGGGTAAGGCTTCTGTGCCTCCTCTTAAACTCCCTTCTTGTCCTCCGCCAATCATATGAGGCAGAATTTTAACACCTTTACGAATATATAAAGCCCCCGCCCCTTGAATACCATAAATTTTATGACTAGACATAGAAAGTAAATCAACCCCTAACCGTTGCACATCTACAGGCAAATGCCCCACTACTTGCACCGCATCCGTATGAAATAAAACATTATTAGCTTTGGCGATCGCCGATAATTCTTCAATAGGTTGAATAGTGCCAACTTCACTTTGTCCATAAATAATGGAAATTAAAACAGTATTTTCTCGAATAGAAGTCCTCAAATCCCAAGGATTAACACGCCCTTGTTTATTCACCGGTAAACGAGACACTTTCCAGCCTTTTGATTCTAAAAACTGAGCCGATTTTTCGATGGCCGAATGTTCAACAGCTGAAATAATTATATGTTGAGGCTCTTGATATTGTTGTGTAACGCCAAAAATAGCCAGATTATCCGATTCTGTGCCACTAGAAGTAAAAATAATTGATGAGGAATGAGACGCATTAATTAAACTAGCAACTTGCATTCTAGCTGTTTCAAGAATCAGTGCAGCTCTTTGTCCCCAATTATGCAGACTAGAAGGATTACCCCAATTATAACGGAGGGTTTTTTCTACTATTTCTAATACTTCTGAACGAGGTGCTGTCGTTGCACTATTATCAAGATAAATTTGCATATTTGTTCGATCCTGGAGTGTTTTGATGATTTTGATAACACTAAAAAAGTAAATTTGATTTATTTATAGCAATAAATAATTACACAAGGAAAACTTATAACGAATATTATAGTTAGAAATTAACAAAATTAAGCTTCATCACCATTAAATTAAAAATTTCATTGCTATTACATCATTATAAAGTGTCCGAATCATTTTGATCATTGCCATCACTAGCTATAAAAGTAAAACATCAAAATAGCTGTCATTAAAGCTATAAATGTACTACTTTAATTTTAAAACAAAAGGGTTTAATTTTTTAACTATTTTATTAAAAATAACCAAAAAGATCATCAAACACTTCCACATCACTTCCGTTTTTATCTTGATATTTTAATCCTTAATCTTACCAAATCTTCATATTAGCTTATCTATTAATGTTTCTTATGACTTTTATCAAAATTAATCAAGTAAAATTATTGCTTTTTGAGAACCTAAAAGGATATGATATGAACATAGATAAAAATAAATTGTTTATAAATATATCATAGTCTTCTTTCTATAAAAGAGGTGATCAAAATGCCAAATTCTTCTCGTCGTCGATTTTTATTAACTGCTGGTACAACAGCCTTGAGTGCAATATTTTTGAAAGGATGCTTAGGCAATCCTCCGGAACCAGTTAGTAATACTTCAAATCCAGCTGTTACTCCCATTGCCTTAACACCAGAAATAACTCCAGAAACACAAATAATAAAATTGGGCTTCGCTCCCATTTTTGAAGCAGCACCGTTAATCATCGCCAAAGAAAAAGGCTTTTTTGCTAAATATGGCATGAATGAGGTAGAAATTGCTAAACAAGCTAATTGGGGCTCAGCTAGAGACAATGTCGAAATTGGTTCGGCAGGAGGTGGTATAGATGGCGGTCAATGGCAAATGCCTATGCCTTATCTTATTTCTGAGGGCTTAATCACTAAAAATAACGTCAAAATACCCATGTATATTTTAGCTATGTTGAACACTCAAGGAAATGGAGTGGCGATCGCCAAAACTCAAATGGGCAAAAATATCTCCTTAGATATGACCAAAGCCAAAGACTATATCGTAGGGTTAAAACAAGCTGGAACCCCATTTAGAGCAGCTTTTACCTTCCCAAAAGCTAATCAAGATTTGTGGATTCGTTACTGGTTAGCGGCTGGAGGTATTAATCCCGATAGCGATGTCAACTTAATGACGGTACCAGCTGCCCAAACCGTAGCCAATATGAAAACAGGATCAATGGAAGGATTTAGTACAGGTGATCCTTGGCCTACTCGTATTGTCAATGATGATATTGGTTTTATGGCAGCTTTAACCGCTCAAATGTGGCCAAATCACCCTGAAGAATATCTTGCTATTCGTGCCGATTGGGTAGATAAAAATCCCAAAGCAACAAAAGCCTTACTAAAAGCGGTTATGGAAGCTCAACAATGGTGTGACACTCAAAGCAATCGAGCAGAATTAGCACAAATACTATCAGGTGCAAGTTATTTTAATGTTCCAGCAACAGTACTTGAACCAGCTTTGATGGGTAAATATAAAATGGGTGACGGGCAACCAGATATAGATGATTACAAACAAGCGGTACAGTATTGGAAAACTGAACGAGGAAGCGTTTCTTATCCTTATAAAAGCCTTGATTTATGGTTTATTACGGAAAGTGTAAGATGGGGCTTTTTACCCCCTAGTTACTTAGATAATAATGCTAAAGCCTTGATTGATAAAGTTAATCGGGAGGATATTTGGAAAGAAGCAGCCAAAGAAGCGGGTATTCCCGAAGCTGATATTCCCACAAGTACTTCAAGAGGAATCGAAAAATTCTTTGATGGTAAGGAATTTGACCCTGAAAATCCAAAGGCTTATTTAGCAAGTTTAGCAATTAAAAAAGCTTAATTCTTATTAATAAATATTTATAAAAAAGAGGAAATTAACATCATGGCAACCAATATGAAAACAGCGAGAAATAATAGTAATTTTTTAAGTAAATTTTGGAAAAAAAATGGGAGCGATATTATAGCACCAATTTTAGGACTTTTAGGTTTTTTATTGGTATGGCAATTTTTATCTAGTATTGGATTAGTTAAATTACCAGGCCCTATTTCGATTTTTACCAATGAACGAACTCGTACTTATTTAATGTATCCTTTCTTTGATCGTGGTGGCACAGATGTAG
>CAZWLZ010000206.1:0-6726 GCA_964634505.1 uncultured bacterium
CCTTGACAGGGAGGCCCACCTGCTATTAAATCAAGATCATTATCAACTCCTTTTTGTTTAAGAATATCCTTTAAATAATCAGTTTTTAAGTTGTTTATATCCTCACAAATAGTGGTAGTGTAGGGAAAATTGAGATGATGAATTAAGGCATGAATTGCGTCAAATTCTACCGCTACAGCCACATCAAATCCAGAGGCTTCCAATCCTAAAGACATTCCACCACAACCTGAAAAAAGGTCGATCGCAATTGGTCTTTTCATTTAATATAAAAAATATAAGTAGAGTTTCTAATGATAGCTTGAGTTGTAATTTTATATGGTAACTTTTAAACATGAAATTAGGTGAAAATATTATTATTCCTACTGCTAAAATTACCCAATATTTATTAGTATATAGAGATCAAGATGATAAATCAAAGTTTTTAGCACAAGCTGGATTTACATTGACAAATCACGAACAATTAAAATCTGCTATTATTCAATTAATTAAAGACTATAATGCCATAGAAGATAAGGTTAATGAATATGGAATATTTTATCAAGTATCAGGAGAATTAAAAGGAATAAATAATTATAATTTATCTGTAATTACTATTTGGTTAAAACGAAAAATAGATGATCAAATTCAGTTTATAACTTTAAAGCCAAAGAAGGAGAAAAAATCATGATTAAATTATATCAAAGAGTTTGTTTAAATAAAGATTTTCCTGAATATGAATTAAAAAAAGGGGATATTGCTACTCTAATTGATACCATACCTCATTCTGAAGGTAGAGAAAATGGGTATGTTTTAGAAATCTTTAACGCCATCGGAGAATCAGTTAATGTCATAATCGTACCTCAAAGTGCAGTTAATTCTCTAGGAGAAAATCAAATTTTAACAGTACGAGATTTTGCAACAATAAATTCTAACTAAAGAAGGCTTCTCTGGATATGAGGGAATTAAAGCATCTACTATTCTTTTAGTAATAACGATTATAGAGTTAATTTTCTTTTCAAGATTATTATATTCACTTATAATATTTGCATATTCTTTCCGATTTCTTGTCTAACTTTATTTTATTTTTTTATGATTTTTAGTAAGAGTAATTCGTTAATTACCCCTACTATGTTTGATTGTTTTGCCTAAGTTCTATATTATTGGTTTTTTACTGTCGAAAATTGTTCATATTTTCCTTCTAAACCTTCTACGATCGCCTGAGTATTAGCAATTAACATTTTTTGATAAGTTTCCCCGTCTGTACCTTCCTCCCCTAAGGTATCTGCATATAATTTCCTTTCTGATACTTTTATTCCAGCTTCTTTGGCTACTGTTTCAATTAATTTTGAGTTAACTGAAGTTTCTGTAAAAATTGTAGGTACATTTGTTGCTTTAATATTTTCGACTAATTGACTCACTCTCAAGGCTGTGGGCATTTCCTGTGTATTTAAACCTGATAAAGTGCCTTCAAACTCAAGGTTATAAGCTGATAAATAATACCCTAAAACATTATGAGTTGTTATGATTTTTCTTTGATTCTTAGGAATGGTAGCAATTTGTTGTTTTATCCATTGATCAATTTGTGTTATTTCTGCAGTTAATTTTTTTGCCTTTTCTTGATATAAATTTTGTTGAGTTGGTTGTAAAGTTGATAAATTTTGCTCGATAATTTCAATTATTTTAATCCCATTATTCGGATTATGCCAAATATGAGGATCAATTATTTTTTCATTTTCTTTCTCTTTATGATTCTCTTTATCATGGTCATGATCATGATCATCATCACTTGTTAAAGGATTCAATACGGCTTTTTCATAAACTGCTACTTTCACGGCTGGATTTTTGGTTGCTTTTACTAAACTAATTAAATTTTTATCAAAGTTATAACCCCCGTAAAATATTAAGTTGGCTTTATCTATAATTTGGCGATCGCCAGGTGTTGGTTGATGAACATGAGGATCAATTCCCGATTTTACTAAGCATTTTAAATCAATTGTTTCTTGGGCAACTTGTTTGATTAAATCACATAATACATCTGTGGTTGCTACTACTAAAGGGCGATCTCCTGTATTTTGATCTTGAAGTGACTGGGAATTTAGCTCCGACTTACAACTAACTAAACCTAAAATTAAAATTAATTGACTGATAAATTTAATCTTTTTAAAAAAAAGGGACATTTTATGCTTTAATACTTTTATACTTAAGTTTGTTCAAAATAAATGATAATGATTATCATTCTTTCATAAATATATGTTAAAGGTTGAGAGTTTGGCTGTCAACTATAGAGGAGTTGTGGCGATCGAAAATATTAGTTTTTCTTTGACAGAAGGGGAAATAATTAGTCTAATTGGCCCCAACGGGGCGGGGAAAAGTTCTTTAATTAAAGCAATTTTGGGTTTAATTCCTATCGTGCAAGGCAATGTAACCTTTAATGCTCGTGCCTTAACTCATCAATTAAGAAAAGTTGCTTATATTCCTCAAAGAGCTCAAATTGATTGGGATTATCCCATTACGGTAGAAAAAGTAGTAATGATGGCAAGAATTAGACATACGCCTTTATTTGGTAGGCCTTCGGTGCAATCCAAGGCGATCGTTACTGCCGCTTTAGAAAAAGTGGGCATAACAGACTTACGTCATCGTCAGATAGGGCAATTATCAGGAGGTCAACAACAAAGAGTATTTATAGCCCAAGCCTTAGCACAACAAGCAGATTTATTCTTATTTGATGAACCTTTTTTGGGGGTTGATAAAACAACAGAATCAATGATTTTTAGCGTTTTCGATGAGTTGAAAGCAGAAGGAAAAATGTTATTAGTGGTAGGACATGAATTAAAGGAAACCGCTAGAGAATATGACCGTTTTTTGTTAATTAATAAAAAATTAATTGCGAATGGATGTCGCACTGAAGTTATTACTCCAGAAAATCTTCAACAAGCCTATGGGGATAATGTCATTTTTTTACAAAAACTTAATAATAATTAACATTAGTTATTTAAAGATAAATAGGCGATCGCCATTCTAATCCATTCTTCTACTTTGGGATTTTTCAATAATTGATCATCTTGACTTAAAACAGAAATCGCTCTTTCCATTTCCGACTTAGAATAGCCTAAAGCCAATAAAGTCATCTCTAAATCTTCAACAATTTCAGGGGGTGGAGCGTAACTATTACAAATATTAACACCAGCTTCTAATCGCCATTGAGACAACTTCGTCTTTAATTCAAGGGCAACTCTTTCTGCGGTTTTTTGTCCAATACCCGGAGTTTTTACCAACATTTTAATATTAGCAGTAACGATCGCCTGTACCAAATCTTCTAATCCAAGAGTATCAATTAAACCTAAAGCAGATTGACTACCGACACCTGAGACATTAATCAACTGTCGAAATAAATCTTTTTCGGCGGCACTAGGAAAACCAAAGAAATTCTGTTGATCATCTCTAATTAAAAAATGAATAAAAATTTTGACATTTTCGCCTTTTTGTGCATCCAACTCCCTAGCAAATCGACCAGAAATATAAATTTCATAAGCAATATTATTTAACTCTAAAATTAGAACAATTTTACTTTGAAAATTTTTAGTAATATCAATTACTTTACCAACCAAATAATGAAACATATTTTAATAAGAAAAAAGTAATTTTTTTTGTTGCAATAATATTAAGAAAGAAAGCGAAATAATACAAATTATTGAACACCAATAGAACGACCTCCCGAACCAAAAATTAAACTAGAAGTTTTATTAAAAGGTTCCCAACCCACATCAAAACCCTTATCCCAAGCAAACTTCCTTGCAACTCTGAAAGTAGAAAAACTATCATCTCTAACAATAAAAGCCACATAATTAATCTCAGAATCCAAACTATTTAAAACATTTTGAAAATCAGAATTTGGATTTTTCAACTCTTTTTTATCATCCCCCTTTATATTAGGAAGAGGCTCATATTTTAAAGCCTCACCATTAACAAATCGAATATTATAATAATCAGTATTCATCGAAAAACTTTGTACCTTTTCATATCTTTTTTGCTGACATTCTTTATATTCGCCCGTTTTTTGTAAATAATAATCATACATAAAAGACTCTATTTCCGTAGGAATTTTAGGACGAATACACTCAGGTAATTGACTAAAAAGAGACTTTATTTGTTGATCAATTTTATCATCACTCAGATAAAATACCTGATTATTTCTTATTTCAAAATATTTACCAATTTTTTTAGTATTTGTCTTAAGAGGAGTGCGAATTACTGTGCCAGTTTCTAACGTTAAAAGACTAATAAATAAGGCAGTAAACATTAAAACTCCTACCGTATTTGTCAGAATATCTAAAAAAGAATCTAAATTTTGACTGGGAGATTTACTATCTCTTATTCTTCTTTTTCTCATAATATTTATTTATCTGTTATTTTTAATGTCCAACCATCTTCAATAGGTTCATAACCAATGTCAATTTTAGCTTCTTCAATTAAATTTCTTACTATTAAAAAAGATTCTATACTTTGAGGGCGAATTGCAACAATAATATACTCTTTATTTCGTCTATTTTTTATTTCTGAAATAAACTTAAATAATTCAGAATTATCTTTTTTTAAATCACTTTTTTTTACCAATGTTTTACTAGGATAAATAATTACTCCATCCTTAGTAGATTCAAGATAACGAGGTTGTTTTGTAATATTTTTACCCCCTTCTGTTTTGGCAATAATTTTTACTTGTGGAGTACTATCTAATGTTTGAGTTGTAATCACAATAATTAATAAAATTAATGAACCAATTGTACAAGCAAGTACAGAAAGAAAAGGAAATAATTCGATCTCATTGTTAAATTTTTTTGCTCGTTTACGCATTTATTTATTAATAATTATTCTGGTCAATTTGTTCAACTAATTTAATTATACGAGGCTTTCCTAAATCTTTTAAAGTTGGTTCTAAAATGAGAATATTATCTCTAATCCCTGCTAAAGTTTGCTCCATTTGATCCGTTTTTTCTAATGCTAAAGCTATTTTTTCTATGGTGTTTGCCATTTCACTTAATTTTGCTATTTTTGAACTGGAAGATTCTAAGGATATTACTTTATTTTCTAAACTTAATGCCGCTTGATTTAATTGCTGTCTAATCTCATTTGTTTGACTTTCTAAACCAGTAGAAACATTATCATTATTATGTTTAATTTCGGCTACTACGTCTTGAATTTCTCTGATGATTAATTTATTCAATTTTTGTTGATCTAAAAATGAATTTAAAAATTCTTGTCTATCTTCTAAGGCTATTAAATTTACTTGTTTAATGGCTTGAATTAACTCATTTTCTCTAGTTTGAATTTCGCTAAATTGTTGAATAAAAGTTTCTGCTATATTTTGGGCAGCCTTTTTGGCATATTTTTCCGCTGGATTAATTAATTCTTCTGGTGTTGGTAAATTATCTTGAATTGCATTATTAATGGTTTTAGTAATTTTTTCCGTGTCTAAAAACTCTAATTTTTCCCCTGGTTTTTCTTGTAATTTTGGTAATAATTGATCGTTAATAAAAACATCAATTTGTAGTAATAATCTTGATTCCATTTTCTCAACTAAGACTAAAGGAATCATCACGGCTACACTTAATAATAAGGCTAATAATGTGGTATCAAATGCTACTGCTAAACCTGTGGTTACAATGCCAATTCCTTCTTTTATTTGATCAATTTCGGTACTATTTTCTAAGAAGGCTGAAAAGCCATTTACAGCCGTACTAATACCAAAAACTGTGCCGATAAATCCTAATAATGGAATTGCCCAAATTAATATTTTTGGAAAAGTATAAGAAGACTCAGAAAAACTTAAATAAAATGATGAGTCATCAAGCCCTAATTCTGTTGCAGCTTTACGAGAGCCCGAATTAATATAAGCACTAATTATCCGACTACAACGGATAGCAATTATACTCTCATCTCTTGCTAATTCTTGGCAAAGTTGATTTAATTCTGGGTTTTGATAATCATCAAAATTGATACTTTCTGGTATCCAATTTTGTTGTAAATCTCTTAATTCTAGTTTAAGTTTTATAAACTTATTAATAATAGTAGCAATGACAAAATTAGCAAAAATTATTGCTAATGGTTGAGTAAATCCTCTTTCATATAATAAAATACCGAGATAGGATGTTTTAAAAGGCAATAAACCTAAGTATATAATCATTGTAAATAGGATTGTCATTCCTATTACTATTTTTAAATTTATGTCTAATTCTTGCCTACTTTCTTGATGGAATTTATTTATCATGTTATTCTTACCTTGGCGATTGCCATTACAACTAAAACTCTATTCTCACCATAATCTATCATGGAATCGAACTGATTTTTTTTAGCAATCAAACAATTTAGTAATAAGCATAAATTACCCATTACCCATCATCAAATCAATTATTTTCATGGTTTCCACACTAACTATAGTCACTCTCATTATTAAGTCAATTACCTCCTCTTTATAATCAGCAAACCGATAATTATTAAAGTTTTTGGCGATCGCCAAATCTTTCGATTTCTTTTCCTTATATTGATCTAAAATCCACTCCAAAGCCGATCTATTTCCTAATTTATAATCCCATACACATAATGGTATATTTGTCAATATTGTTACGTCATCAATTATGATTTGACTCTTAATTTTGTCTGCTTTTAATTTCACCTGTATCTTCTCGCCCATTTTTAAGGGTAGGGCTGTTTCATTCTCAAGTAAGACAAATGGGGGGAGAGGGAAATGGG
>CAZWLZ010000207.1:0-6703 GCA_964634505.1 uncultured bacterium
GCTAGGTGGATTGAGTGTTTAAATTGGCAAAAAAAAGTTAATTTAATTCAATTATTAGCTCTTTTATTTGAAGCAAAAGAATTTAGAAATTTATATTATTTTCGTCTTTTTAAAGGAAACTTTTTAGGACGTTTTTGGATGTATTTATTAAAATTTATTTATCCTCCTTGCCCTTATTTTTTCTTGGATAATTCTTGTAATATTGGTAAAAGTTTATTCATTCAACATGGTTTTAGTACTATTATTATGGCTGATTTGGGTGATAATTGCTGGATAAATCAACAAGTTACTATCGGTTACAAAGATAAGACAGGGCGACCAAATATAGGTAATAATGTTCGTATTACGGCAGGGGCAAAAGTTATTGGTAATATAAAGATAGGTGATAATGTTACAGTGGGTGCGAATGCGGTTGTGACTAAAAATGTCCCTGATAATTGTGTAGTGGTAGGCATTCCAGCTTATATTATTAATAAAAATGGGCAAAAAATTAAAGAGAATTTATAAATTTTTGCTTTTAGAAAGCCTATTATATATCTTTATGTTAAGAATTAATTTTTAAAGAAATGATAAATAAAACAAAAGAAGACTGGGAATCATCTCTGTTAGAAAGTTTTTGGAAAATGGTAAATACTTCTGATGGAGATATGGCAGTGGTAAATCAACTATCTCAATCCAGTAGTGATGCCGCTAGTTTAGATTTAATGATTGATTTTCTTTGTGGCGATCGCCAATGTAAAGAAGCCTTTGAAAAACGCACTGTTTTAGGTTATATCGATTTAGAAAAACTATCTCAGTTACCAAAGGAGACATTAGGTTACGCCTATGCACAACATATGATTAAAAATAACCTTAATCCTTTATTAACAGGAGAAATAAACAATAAATACCAATATTTAGCCACTCACATAACCGAAACCCATGATATTTGGCACGTTATCACCGAAAGTGATACCAGTATTTATGGAGAAATTAAATTAGAAGCCTTTTCTTTCGCCCAACTTTATGCCTCTCGTTTTTGGTTGATATTGTTAGCCAAAAATTTACTAAAATCTGCGGTATTTAATGTTGAAGTTGGCGGGGATTATTTAGATGCTTTAACAACAGGCTGGATAATGGCAAAACAAGCTAAACCTCTATTTGGAATTGAATGGAATAATTTATGGCATGAATCTTTACTAGATGTTAGAAATTCTTTAAATATTAAAATAATTGACTCATCTAACTTGTATCAAATTAAAATATGATTTTCTCTGGCAAAGACACAAAGAATAAGAGGGAATAGATACCAATTTTTTGATTTTCCCTCCAATATGAGCAATGCCAATAATTTAATATTTTAGAATAATCCCAAATTAATAAAAGTTTCGTTAGGTTTCATGCTTCAAACCAACCTACAATAATTAAGCCATTCATTGATAGCAAAAAATAAAATTTTAATCTGAAAATTTCTTAATTCTAATCTTCATAATCGTTAATGTTTAAGAGGATGTTAAATATAGTATAATTTTATTAATGAGTTTGAAGTTTTGTAACAAATATTAGCATAAATTTAAAATAACTTTTGATAATGACTTTTTTTAATCCGACACAACCAATTTTATGTGAAAAAAATTTAGATTTTAATACTACTGATTTACAAAAGATGAAGTGTATCAAAGTAAAATTTTTAGAAAAAACACCCTTTTCTAGCATTTATACTTGTATCGATCAATCTTTTATCGCTTGGGGTTTCATTGCTGGATTTATTTTTATTAGCGCCCAATTTTTAGCAGTTAGTTGGTTAACTCAAGCTATTTTCTGGTCAATTTTAACTATTATTGGTATTATCGCAATGATAATTTTAACTCATGCTTGGGTAAAACAAGAAAAATTACAATGGTTACTTTATCTTTGGAGTTTTTTAATGTTATTCGGTTTATTAATAACTGATTTAGGAGTTGTTTTTGGTTGGGCGTTTGTATTAATAAATCTTTGTCATATTTGGTTAATTTTAAGTGCCATTGGTTATTTTCTTACGGGTTTAGGTATGCACTCAAGGGCATTATTTATCGCTGCAATTATTCATTTTATGCCTATTTTTTGCTTACCTTTTTTCACTGGATGGCAGTTTTTAATAACGGGCTTAATTATGATGAGTAATTTGTTAATTTTCTCTGATAAACAATGGGATAGAGTTTTACCAAGAGACATTAATTATTCAAAAAAGTATGATTCTAATTCACATTTTAATTTAATGATTACTTCTCCAAGTTATGTTTTGATTAATCCTATTTTTACTAATAAAAAATAGCTTAATTTTGAATTCTTTTTATTATGATTTATAATGTCATTGTTAAATTTTATTCAAATAAAAGTACAAATATAATGCAGAAATTAATCCCTATTGCTATTTTAGTAACTCTTGGTATTGCCGATGTTGCTAGTGCTGCTATACCCGGATTTAATGCTACCTGTCCAAATAAAATTGAAGTTCATGCGGATAAAGGAGGTTATGTTTATATAAATGGCAAACAAGCCGAACTTAAAAAATATAATAATAATGCCTATGATGCAAAAGTAAAAGGCGGTAATGTAACTATTTCCATTACTATTAATCCTGATGAAACTGTAAGTTTATCTTATACTGGCCCTGGACGTGCTAATGGTATTTGTCAAGTGGCAGATGAGCCTGAGATAAACTAATTTAGTTAAAACAAACGGCTACATTAAATCCTATTAAATAACCTTAATGTAATCTATTGTTTGATTGATTGGCGATCGCCAATCAATTTTGTGAGATAGCCTCATTAGCTAAGACTGGCGAACATAGAAGTAAAACAGATGTAATCGTTGCAAAATGTTTGTTCATGTCAATTATTAATTTAATAAAAATTATGGTAAAACTGAAATAAAAACTTTATTAGATTTTTTAGTTATTTTAAAGATATTTATTAATTATTTCGGCTGTCATTTCACCTGTTTTTTGCCAACTAAATTGTTTAACTCTTTCTAATCCTAAATTGCTCATTTTTTCCCTTAATTTACTATCATTAATTATTAATTTCATGGCTTCTGTTATTTCTTCAACTTTAGCAGGATTAACTAAAATAGCCGCATCTCCTGCCACTTCAGGTAAAGAGGAAACATTGGAAGTTATCACAGGTAAACCACAAGCCATTGCTTCTAAAACAGGAAAACCAAAACCTTCCCATAAAGTAGTAAAAACTAAGGCGGTAGCATTGGCCATAATTAAGGGCAATTCTTCCAAAGAAACATAGTCAAAAAATCTCACTTTTTGGTCAATTTCTAATTCAATGGTTTGGTTTTTTAAAATAGGTGTATAACGTAAATCCGAAGGGCCTACTAACCATAATTCACAATTTTTTTGCCCTTTATAAACATTACTAAATGATGTAATTATTTTAGCTACATTTTTATGAGGATCATGTCTTCCTAAGTATAAAAAATAAGGTGTTTTATTTACTTTATTACTATTATTAATTAGTTTAAATTTATCGCTATTATAACTTAGGTGAATAGGGGTAATTTTTTGGGCTGAAATACCAAAATAGTTAATAATATCATCAGCAGTAGCTTGAGAATTGCAAATAATATGTTTGGCTTGTTTACATACCTCAGGGATATAGTAACGAAAGTAAGGAGTTAAAGGAGATTTCTTTTTAGGAAAACGAATAGGGATTAAATCATGCACCATTATTATTGATCTAGTTTTACTATATAAGGGTGCTTCTGGCACAGGAGAAAATAATAAATTACTCTTTAATTGTTGATAAATATTTGGTAATTGAAATTGTGTCCAAATTAAACGATTAAAATGTCCTTTACTTCCATTATCAGGACTTAATTTTTCTGAAATAGCATAAGATTTATTATTATTTAATTGACTATTTTCTGCTACTAAATTAATAGAATTAAATTGATTTAAGTAAGGTAAAATTTGTTCAATATAGTTAGTAATTCCTGTAGGTTTTTTTACTAACATTGATAAATTAATTAATAATTTTGAATCTTGATATTCCATAATAATGATAAACTGATTTTTAGTTAAAATATAATAAAAAAACTTTTAAAACTAATAAAAAACTCTTATTCAATTAAACGATGATGAATTTAGTTTCTCTACAAAATACCCTTGATAATATCTCTTTTTTGATTCTTTTTACTACTATGTTAGTTTATTGGGTTGGGTTTGCTTTTCCTAATATTCCCTATCTCTCAAATTTAGGCACTATAGGGGTTATGATTGCTAATTTATGTATAGCTACTCTTTTGGCGGCTAGATGGATTGAGGGGGGTTATTTTCCTTTGAGTAATCTTTATGAATCTTTATTTTTCCTAACTTGGGGTATTACAGCTGTACATTTATGGGCTGAAAGTATGAGCGGTAGTCGTTTGGTTGGGGTTGTAACAACTCCCGTTGCAATGGGTATCAATGCTTTTGCTACTTTGTCTTTACCTGCTACTATGCAAATTAGCGAACCTCTTGTACCTGCTTTAAAATCTAATTGGTTGATGATGCACGTTAGCGTTATGATGCTTAGTTACTCAGCTTTGTTAGTAGGTTCATTGATGGCGATCGCCTTTTTGGTTTTCACAGGAGGAAAAGAAGTTGAATTAAAAGGAAGTTCCATCGGTATCGGTTCTTACCGCAATGTTAACAAACAAGTTACCGTAAGTAAAGAAACCGAGGAAATAGCTAATAATGGCAATGTGGCTGTAATGACTAAACCGACACAAGAAATAAATTTATCGTTACAAAGATTAACATTAGTTGACATATTAGACAATATAAGTTACAGAGTAATTGGTTTAGGATTTCCTTTATTAACTATTGGAATTATATCGGGTGCGGTATGGGCTAATGAGGCTTGGGGATCATACTGGAGTTGGGATCCAAAGGAAACTTGGGCTTTGATTACTTGGTTAGTATTTGCGGCTTATTTACACGCCCGTATCACGAAGGGATGGCAAGGCAAAAAACCAGCAATTTTAGCGGCTACGGGTTTTGTGGTAGTATGGACTTGTTATTTAGGGGTGAATATTTTAGGGAAAGGATTGCATTCCTATGGTTGGTTTTTTTAATGATTACATCACAGTTAAATAACAAAAAAGAATAATGACTAATTTTTTGACAAGACTGCCAAAGTGGTTAAAATTAAGTTTGATTTTTCCTTTACTCTTTTTAAATGGAATTTTATTAAGTTTAACTTTTAATTATTTACAACCATTTTCTAGTTTTTTAATTATTGCTACAATTCTGGCTTTTTTGCTGGAGTTACTAATAGATTTATTAGAAAATAAAAACGTTCCTAGAAATAAGGCGATCGCCTATGTGTTAATACTAGGATTGTTAATAGTTATCGTTATTGGCTTGATTTTAACACCTTTGATGTTAAAACAATTGAATGACTTAATCAATAATGCCCCCAAATGGATAGGGCAAACTAATGACTTTTTGATTAATCAATCACCATTATTAGAAAAATTACCTTTTGATGTTGAATCCATAATTCTACAAGTAAAACAGGAATTATTAAAATTAGTACAATCTTTAGGTAGTAAAACCGTCGATCTTTTTTTAGGGACAATTTCCAATATATTTAATTCCATCATCATTTTAATTTTAACTATCTTTTTCTTAGTAGCTGGGGATAAATTTTGGGAGGGAATTTTTAGTTGGTTTCCATCTCCTTGGCAGCAAAAAATACCCGAATATTTTAGAACAACTTTTCAAGATTATTTCTTTACTCGTTTAATTTTGGCTGGAATATCTAGTGTAGTTCGTTTAATTGTTTTTACTATTATCGGTGTTCCTTCTGGTATTTTATTTGCTTTTGGTATTGGTATAGCTGGATTAATTCCTTTTGTAGGAGGTATTGTAACTCTAGGAATTACTCTGTTATTAATCTTTAAAAATGGTAGTTTGGCATTGTGGTTTTTTATTACCGCTACCGTAATCGATCAATTAACTGATAATGTTTTAGCACCTCGTTTGATGGGAGAGGCGATCGGTTTAAATCCTATTTGGTTATTGATTTCCTTATTTATTGGAGCAAAATTAGGAGGGTTATTAGGAGTATTTTTAGCAGTGCCGATCGCCAGTGTAATTAAGCGTATTATTGATGATTTAAGAGAAAATGATTTCACTAATTCTGTAGAAGAAGTGATCATAGAAAATGAACAAATACAGCACAAAGCGGGGTTATAATAACAGAAGTTAATCAATAAATATTTGGTAACTAAACCTTAAGAATTGATCAAAAACCACCAAAAACTTCCACATTTTTAAAAGCACAAACAGGAGAAGCATGGCCTACTCTAATGGCTTGATTAGGTTCACCTTTACCACAATAAGGAGTTCCATACATTTCTAATGTTTGGCGATCGCCAACATTAGTTAAATTATGCCAAAATTGATTAGTAACGCCTCGATAATTAGGATTACATAAAACCTTAGTAAGTCGGCCATTTTCAATTAATCGAGCATATTCACAACCAAATTGAAACTTATTACGATAATCATCAATTGACCAAGATTTATTACTTTGCATATAAACACCGTGATCGATGGAAGCAATAATATCATCAAAAGTGCTATCTCCTGCCTCAATATTAATATTAGCCATCCTATCAATAGGGGGGCGATTCCAAGAATTAGCTCTAAAATTAGCCACTCCAGCCACTTTACTACGCTCCTGAC
>CAZWLZ010000208.1:0-6662 GCA_964634505.1 uncultured bacterium
AACCACCAATAACGCCCCCTCACAAGCCGCCAAAGAGCGAGAAACCTCATAAGAAAAATCCACATGGCCTGGAGTATCAATTAAATTTAAAATATATTCCAAACCATCTTTAGCCTTATATTGCATTCGAGCAGCTTGTAGCTTGATAGTAATACCTCTTTCTCTTTCTATGTCCATATTATCAAGAAATTGTTCTTTCATTTCACGGTCAGCTACCGTTCCCGTTACTTGTAACATACGGTCTGCTAAAGTTGATTTACCATGATCAATATGAGCAATAATAGAAAAGTTGCGGAGTCGAGAAACAGGAACATCTGTCATACCAATATACTTTTTCTTAAAATTAGAGTTAATAAAGTTAAAATTTATTTACTTATTGTAATATTTATCTGCAAAAAACAGTTAAAATTTGACACAATAGAATAATAATAGTTTAATTTATATTTAAAAATATTAATACAATGAACGATAACATTTTATCAGAAGAAACAACGGGCAAAAAAGTTCAACTATCTATTCAGATTGATGCCGAATTAGCAGAACAACTTAAAAACTTGACAAATGAGCCTTCTCGTGTGGTCGAAAATGCTATAAAAGAATGGTTGAAAGGGGAAAAAAGACAAGATGATGATTTAACTCGTCGTTTTCATCGCAATCCCCCTGTGCCTCCTAGAGGTGAATGGAATGACTAATTAATCATAAATTATAAAGTTGTTCTTTTTAGATGGAGTTTCAAACTAATTTATTTTGATGATCTATATTGATGTTTCTCAAAAACTTCTCAACGAAATTGCTCGAAAAAATAAGGCGTACTTTAGAATTAGAAACAATTTGGCAACAAACAGTAACTAGCTTAGGTCATGCTTTCAAAGTCAGTCGCTGTTTACTGCTAATTCCAGCTCAAGAAGAAAATTATTGGGATGTGAAAGCTGAATTTTGTCAGTCTCCCTATCTATCCATGCTGGGTTTTCGTTTGGATTGTTCACAGCAGTTTTTTTTACAACAAGCTGTACTTTATAAACATTCTATTATTTTTGATTATCTTGAAAATCATCCTTTTCAAATTAAATCAACTTTATTGATAGCCACTTTTGAGCAACAAGAAGCTAATAGTATTATTTGGCTTCAACAATGCGATTGCCATCGAGATTGGCAAGAAACAGAACTCGAATTAATTGAAGAACTGGCTGATCAAGTAGGAACAGCCATCTTCCATGCTACCATTCATCAAAAATTAGAACAAGCCAATATTGAAGCCCAAGAGGCTTCCCGTTTAAAAAGCGAATTTTTAGCCAGTACTAGCCACGAACTAAGAACCCCTTTAAATGGCATAATAGGGTGTTTAAAGTTAATTCTCGATGGGATGGCTGATGATGATGAAGAACAACAAGAATTTTTAGAACAAGCCTATAAATCAGCAATATATCTACTTGATTTAATTAATGATATTCTTGATATTGCCAAAATAGAAGCAGATAAAGTTGAATTTGAAATAACTTCTATTTGTTTACAAGATATTTGTGAAGATATTTATAAATTTGCTTATCCTCAAGCAGTGACAAAAAATCTTAATTTTTCCATAAAAATACCCTCTACTTATGACAAAATTCTAGTTTATGCTGATTATCAAAGATTATTACAAGTAATGTTAAATTTAGTTAACAATGCCTTAAAATTTACCCTAGAAGGAGAAATAGAAATTACTATTGAAATCATTACCAAAAATTTTAAACGTCAAGATAGGGAATTTTTAGGTATTGCTAAAATTATTGTGGCAGACACTGGTATAGGAGTTGCTTTAGATAAACAAGAAAAATTATTTGAAAAGTTTTATCAAGTAGATGGTTCTCGTACAAAGACTTACGGGGGTACAGGGTTGGGTTTAGCCATATCTAAAAGATTAATAGAAGCAATGGGTTGTAAAATCTCTTTTTATAGCATGGGTGAAGGTTTAGGTTCGACTGTTACTATTACTCTTCCTATAACTCAATTACCCATTCTCAAATCAACAGTTGGTAATTCAGCTGAAAATATAGTAAATAGTTGATCAAAAAAATATCATAAATCAACAATAATTTAATAATCAATTTTAAATGAGGTGAAAAATATGGCGATCGCTACGATTAATCCTTATAATGGTGAAGTTTTAAAAACTTTTACGCCTTTAAATTCTGAGCAAATTGAAACTAAATTAACTTTAGCTCAATTAAGTTATCAAAAATATCGTCAAACTACTTTTCAACAAAGAAGTCAATGGTTAAATAAGGCGGCAGATATTTTAGAAAAAGATGCGTCAAAATGGGCAGAAATTATTACTTTAGAAATGGGTAAAACTTTTAAAAGTGCCATCGCCGAAGTTCAAAAATGTGCTTTAGGTTGTCGTTTTTATGCGGATAATGCAGAAAAATTTTTAATAGATCAAATTGTTGAAAGTGATGCTAGTAAAAGTTATCTAATTTATCAACCATTGGGCATTATTTTGGCTGTAATGCCTTGGAATTTTCCTTTTTGGCAAGTTTTTCGTTTTGCCGCTCCTGCTTTAATGGCAGGGAATGTAGCCGTGCTTAAACACGCTTCTAATGTGCCTCAATGTGCGATCGCCATCGAAGAAATAATGAAGGAAGCTGGTTTTCCTGATCAGGTTTTTCAATCTTTGTTAATTACTGCCGAACAAGTTGCTTCGGTAATAAAAGATGAGCGAATAAAAGCGGCAACCTTGACAGGAAGTGAATTAGCAGGAAAAAATTTAGCTTCTTTAGCGGGGCAAGAAATAAAAAAAACGGTGTTGGAGTTGGGAGGAAGTGATCCTTTTCTAGTATTACAAGATGCTGACATCGAAATGGCAGCCACGGTAGCAGTGACGGCGAGAATGTTAAATAATGGTCAATCCTGTATTGCGGCCAAACGTTTTATTTTGATTGATACCATTGCAGAAAAATTTGAACAATTATTACTAGAAAAGTTCCAAGCCTTGAAAATAGGTGATCCTATGGACGATACCACAGATATAAGTCCTTTAGCAACCCCTTCAATTCTAAAAGATTTAGTGGCACAAGTTGATCAAACAGTAGCTATGGGGGCAACCGTTTTAATTGGAGGCAAACCCTTAAAAACTCAAGGTAATTTTTATCTACCAACCATTTTAAAAGACATTCCAGCTAATTCCCCCGGTATGAGTGATGAATTTTTTGGTCCTGTTGCCTTATTATTTACAGTAAAAAATGTGGAAGAGGCGATCGCCTTAGCCAATAGTACCGTTTTCGGTTTAGGGGCATCGGTTTGGACAAATAATCAAGCTGATCAACAAAAATGTATCAAAGAAATAGAAGCGGGGGCTGTATTTGTTAATGGATTGGTAAAATCTGATCCCCGTTTGCCTTTTGGCGGTATCAAAAGATCAGGCTATGGACGAGAATTAGGCATAGAAGGAATTAAAGAATTTGTAAATCTTAAAACAGTTTGGATTAAATAATTATCTAAAATAAGTGCAGTTTTTTCAAAGTATTTTTCTTGAATCCTATAAAATTTAAGAATTAGATATATAAAGTTCGGATTGACAGGATTAAATCAATCTTGTCAATCAAGTGAATTCTATAATCTTGGTCATGTAGCAGTAGCCAAGTTGCTTAGGACACTCTGAGATTCTTCACTTTCGTTCAGAATGACAAATAGAGATTGAAAAATGTCCTAACTAATCTGGCGGTTGCTATATATATTAAAGCCTTTTACAAATTTGTTAAAATTCTCGCTTTTCGTAAAATAAACTTCAACACAGTTTCATCTTTTGCAATAATATCTGTTTGCATTTCCATGCCTGATTGTAAAGCATTTTTGGGATCATCTTTTAAAGATAATTGATCTGGCTTAATTGTTACTTCATAATAGGGTAAAACAGGTGTATTTCCCGTATTTTGCGGGGTAATAGCATCAGGTGAAATACTGATGACTTTACCAGTTAAAATACCAAAATCTGGATAAGGAAAAGCCGTTACTCGCATTTGTACCTTTTGTTGTAATTTTACTTTACCAATATCTTGAGTAGAAACTTTTGCTTTAATCACTAAAGGAGTATTACTAGGAGCAATTTGAGCTATTTCTTCTCCTAATCTAACAGTTTGATTAGCATTGCGTAAATTTAATTTTAAAATAATACCTGATATGGGTGCAACAATAATCATTTTACTAATATCTCTTTTTACTTGTAATAATTCTTGATTATCGTTTTCTATTTGTTTTTGTAACTCACTTTGACGCTGTAATAAACTACTTCTTTCCTGATTTAAACGGGCTATATTTCCTTTACCTATAGCTTTTTCCTGAGCTATTTTTTCCTTGCCCATTGTCACTAAACCATTACTAGGATTAATTGTAGCTAAAACTCCTTGTAAACGTGCTTCTGCCGATTCTACTGCTTTTAATTGGCGCATCATAGTTTGTTTCTGACTTTGTAATAAAGCCGTGCGTTCTATTACTGATTCGTGTTGTTGTTCTACTGCTAATTGGGCTTCTTCTAATTGGTTTAAAGGTAATGATCCTGATTGAGATACATTTTGATAACGTTCTAATTTTTGTTGAGTAATTCTTAAGGCAGATTTACTAGCTCTTACTGCTGCTTCTGATGCTTTAATATCACTTTGAGATTTGGCTAAGTCTTCTTGTGCTATTTGTATATTTGCTCTAGCTTCATTTATTTGAGCATGAATAGTTAAACGCTTTTCTTGATATTCTTTATTAAGGCGAGAATAATCAGCATTCGCAACAGCTATAACTCGATTTATTTTGTCGGTTTCAGCAGTTAATTGTAGGGTTAAATTTCTTAATTGTTCAGTAATTTCTTGTAATTGTTGCCTATTTTGTTGTAAATTACTTCGCAATTGCCCTTGACGAGTGTTAAAACGAAAAGCATCTAAAATGACTAAAGTGCTACCTTGAGTCACGGTCTGATTTTCTTTAACTTTAATACTGACAACACTTGCCTCTAAGTGCGATTGTACTATTTTTACCTCCCCATTCGGACGCACTATTGCTGGGGCTTTAACCGTGACAGGTAAGGGTGTAAATGCAGATACGGTAAAGGCTAGAACTACTGTACTAACTAAAAATATTCCTCCTAAAATTGTCCATTGACTAACAGGAGGCAAAAATTCATCTTCGTTGAAGCTAGGTAAAATTTCGTCTTCGTTGAAGCTAGGTAAAATTTCAGGGTTAGGGTTTCTTAACATATTTACTGATATGGATCAAAATATAGGTTTATCAAAGTTTTTGAGTTATTACTGAATCAATTTGGTTTAAATATAAAGTTTTGATGAAGCATTTAGTCAGAAAAATAAGAAAAAATTAAGTAATTACCACTATAGATAATTTTTTTTTATATAATACCATATTTTATATAAGTAAAAGTAAACGGTTTATACAATCAGGAGACATGAAGATGAAAGACATTGATAATAATTCCTTATTTACCGATTTGACTGAGGAGGAAGAACTTGCTGTGCAAGGTGGTGGCTTGTTGGCAGCAACATTAGCAATTGGGGCAGGAGGTGCTGCCTTTGCAAATTGGGCATCTAAATCAGGCAATGGTTTTATTCTTTGGGATAATAAAAATTCATGGGATGATAGAGGTCGAGTAGGGAAAGATATGCCTCAAGATCTTCCTTATGGGTGGAAATGGGGTATTCGTGATGGTGGAGGATGGGTTGCTGGAGGATCTGGTGGCACTGGAAGCTGGCTCCTTGATCAAGCGAAAAGACGAGTAGGACTTTAAACTAAAGACTATAAGTAGAATAGGTCAAATCAAATAAAATTATTATCAAAATATATAGTTTAAAAATTTGACATATTCTATTACAAATAATTAATATTAAAAACTTCCGAGATTTTTAAGGTTTCGGAATTTTAAAGTGTGTTTTATTTTCCATTCTGAGCTTTTTCATAAGCTGGATCATGTTCAGCAAAGCTGAGAATTACTACTTTTTTTCCACTTATCCCGAATTTGTAAAGGTAATTGAGAAATATCTTCTCCTAATTCTTTAACCATTTGCATAATATAAGAATTTTTAGTTTTGCCCATTATTCACCCAATGCTTTAATTCATCTTGATCAATTTCTGAGTCACCAGAAATTAAAGTTACTAATTGACTAGGATTTTCTAATTGTGGTAATCTGGCGATCGCCAAAGATTCGGAGGAATAAGTTTGAGAGTTATCTTCTAAGATAATAATAACCTCAACCTTTGATCGTTGGGGAATTGAGGAGTTTGAATCGGGTTTTTGCCATCAGACTGAACAAAAGTAGTTTGACGAATTGCCTGAGCCATAATTAGAATTTTGATAGTAAATGAATAATTATTAATATTAATTATAAGCTGATT
This sequence comes from uncultured bacterium, assembly GCA_964634505.1. Lineage (GTDB taxonomy): Bacteria > Cyanobacteriota > Cyanobacteriia > Cyanobacteriales > Cyanobacteriaceae > CAZWLZ01. The sequence goes on from CAZWLZ010000208.1 coordinate 6,371, forward strand.
TAAAAGTTATAAATAAAACACATCCTTAACATAAATTGATAAGACTTATCACATAAATCTATTTAAGCTACTAAATTTTAGATTTTAATTAATAATTAGTTTTTTTATGAAAAAATATCCCTGGGTTGGACAACAAAATGAAGAAGATTGTGCAGCGGCTTGTTTGGCAACAATTGTTAAATATTATGGTAAAAATTTTAATATTAATCGCATTAGGGAAGCCATTGGTACAGGACAATCATGAACAAACTTATTTGATTTTAGAAGGGGGGCGCTAAATCTCGGTTTTGAG